>JAKORJ010000121.1 GCA_029777885.1 Bacillota bacterium
AAGGTATCAAGGGCATCGGGATAAAGATCCTGAGGATGGCCGTTGTAAAATTCACGTCCTTCCTTCTTCGCAAGGGCAATGATCTCTTCACCAAGCGGACCGGGCAAGCGGCCGCTCTTGCCTACTATCATATCCCATATATAGTCTGCAATCATGGACCAGCGTCCTGCACCCTTTTCCATCTGTATCACGTTCATCAGTGCCACATTCTTGACATACTGACTGAATGGTGTTACAAGTGGTGGGTAGCCAAGTTCAGGCCATACATATTCTACCTCGTTGAAGAGCTTGACAATCAAGTCGTCCTCTGTTAGTTCGGGCTGACCGTTTTTGACCTTCCACTTGTTAAGGCTTGCAAGGTTGTTTTGCAGGTCGGCCATCAGCGATCCCATCATACCACCGGGAAGTCCTGGTCCGATAAGCAGGGAGTTCATCAGACGGTTCTTCGGACTGATAAAATAACCCAGGAAGTCGTCCATATAGGACTGGGTGAGGCTGCGAACCTTCATATAGGCATTCATATTGATCTCGGGCACGTCGAAGCCTGCATCCTTGAGCATGGCTTGCACCGTTAGCAGGTCGGCATGACCTGTTCCCCATGACAGAGGCTCCATACCCACATCAATATAGTCAACACCTGCTCGGCAGACTTCAAGAATGGTTGCTACCTGAAAGCCGGGTCCGGCATGACCGTGATAAGTAAGCGGTATCTCAGGATACTTGGCCCTGATGCGCCTTACTATCTCGCCAAGCCAGGCCGGACGGGCAACACCTGCCATATCTTTTAGGCAGAGTTCGTCAGCACCAGCCTCGATAAGCTGATCGGCCAGGTCAACAAAGTATTCAACAGTGTGAACCTTGGAGTATGAAATACTCATAGCTGCCTGGGCTATCATGCCCCCTTCCTTGGCATATCTGATTGAGTCGATGATATTGCGGGGGTCGTTAAGTCCACAGAATGAACGGGCTATATCTGTTCCCTGTAGTTTCTTGACCTTAAACATAAGCTTGCGCACATCGGCCGGTACCGGGGTCATCCTGATACCATTGAGGGCACGCTCAAGCATGTGGGTCTGGATACCGGCTTCCTTGAAGGGCTTGGTCCAGGCCCTAACGGCCTTGTTGGGGTTCTCACCAAACAAAAGATTGATCTGCTCGAAGCCACCGCCGTTGGTCTCGACACGTGCAAAGCATCCCATCTCAACGATGTGGGGAGCTACTTCCTCAAGCTGATCCAGACGGGGTACATACTTACCCGCCGATTGCCACATATCCCTGTACAACAGGGAGAATTTTATTTTTCTACCCATAACATCATATAATAAGTCCTGTTAATCTGCCCTGAAGGGCAAACTTCATTTGATTTTCCGCTTTTTTGCTTTGGGAATAGTCCC
>JAKORJ010000015.1 GCA_029777885.1 Bacillota bacterium
CGGCGATCCTGTCGAGATGCATATGTCCTGGTACTATTTCGCTCTTTGCGCTTACAACCCCGATCAGGGGACATTTCAATTCTTCGTCCGTCAGTCCCAACGCTTTAAACAGGGATCTGTGCGGCGCCCTCTCTATTCCAGTTTTTACCGCATCACTGCGCATTACTTCACCTTCCCAATTTCAAGGATTCTCTCTGCTATAAGATCGCCCATGAGACCGGTCCCTGCCAGGGTTTTGCCTTCGCTCATTATGTCCTGGGTTCTGAATCCCTCTTTGAGCACCCTGGCTACTGCATCCTCGATATCCCTCGCTTCGGCGTCAAGACTGAAAGTATATTTAAGCATCATGGCCACTGACAGGATGGTCGCAATGGGATTGGCCTTATCCTGTCCGGCTATGTCGGGAGCGGAACCATGGATGGGTTCGTACAGGCCAAAGCTCTTTTCGCCAAGGCTGGCTGAAGGAAGCATTCCTATCGAACCGGTAATCATGCTCGCCTCGTCGGACAGTATGTCGCCAAACATGTTGGTGGTGACGATGACGTCAAACTGCCCGGGCTTCCTTATAAGCTGCATTGCGGCGTTATCAACATACATATGGTCCAGGGCTACATCGGGATAATCCTTTGAAACCCTTGTCACTACTTCACGCCATAGCCTTGAGCTTTCCAGTACATTGGCCTTGTCTACGCTTGTTACCTTGCGCCTGCGCTTTCTCGCTATTTCAAAAGCCGTCCTTGCTATCCTTTCTACCTCAAAAACACTGTAGTTTTCCGTATCGTAGGCTTCCTGCCCCAGGCTTCCCTCACGGCGGCCCCTGTCACCGAAATAGATGCCTCCCGTAAGCTCACGGACTACCATGATATCCACACTGTCGCCGATGACCCCGGGTTTCAGGGGGCAAGCTTCCTTCAGTTCATCGTAAATAACCGCAGGTCTCAGGTTAGCAAACAGTCCCAGTTGGCTCCTGAGACCAAGCAGGGCTGCCTCCGGCCTGAGATGCCCGGGAAGGTTATCCCATTTGTATCCGCCCACGGCCCCAAGAATGACCGCGTCGCTTTGCCTGCAGGCTTCGACCGTTTCCTTCGGAAGAGGTTCTCCCGTAGCGTCATAGGCGCAGCCGCCGGCAAGCAGTTTCCTGTATTCAAAACTATGACCGTATTTCCGACCGATCCTGTCAAGCACCTTAATAGCCTGATCGACGATC
>JAKORJ010000122.1 GCA_029777885.1 Bacillota bacterium
CTGCAGGAGCTTTCCTTCTCCTACTATGACAAGACTCCCGTCGGCTGGATCATGGCCAGGATGACATCGGACGCCCAGCGCCTGGGTGAGATCATATCCTGGGGGCTTGTGGACATGGCCTGGGGCATCACCATGATGCTGGGCATAACGGCCGTACTGCTCGTCCTCAACTGGAAGCTGGCCCTTTTCGCCCTGAGCGTAGTACCCTTCCTGGTAGTCGTCAGCCTCTATTTCCAGAAGCGGATCCTGGAAGGCTACCGGCGTGTGCGTAAAACCAGTTCCAAGATCACCGGGGCTTTCAACGAGGGCATCATGGGCGCAAAGACCTCCAAGACCCTGGTAAGAGAGGAGCGCAACTTGGAGGAGTTCAAGGAGCTGACCTTGGATCTGAAGGGCTCAGCTGTAAGAGTGGCAGTATTTTCTTCGATATTCTTCCCCATAGTGACCACCCTGGGCGGCATCGGTGTAGCCTTGGTCCTGTGGCAGGGAGGTAGGGGCCTTTTGGGTCAGAGCGCATTGATCGGGGCTATCAGCTGGGGGACCTTGTATGTCTTCGTAAGCTACACCACCCAGTTTTTTGAACCTATACACAATATCGCCCGCATACTGGCCGAGATGCAGTCCGCGCAGGCATCAGCGGAGCGGGTCTTGTCAATGATAAACACGCCACTGGAGATAGATGACCGGGAGGATGTAAAAGCGAAATACGGGGACTTTTTTGATCCAAAGAGAGAAAACTGGGAGCCTATCCGGGGCGATGTGACCTTTGAAAATGTAAGCTTTACCTACAAGGGCGGCGAAAAGGTGCTGGAGGATTTCAGCCTCGAGGTCAAGGCCGGGCAAACCATCGCCCTGGTCGGCGAGACCGGCTCGGGGAAGAGCACCATAGTGAACCTCCTGTGCCGGTTTTACGAGCCGACGGAAGGGCGGATCCTCATAGACGGGGTGGATTACAGGGAAAGGTCCCAGCTCTGGCTCCAGTCGAACCTGGGCTATGTGCTGCAGTCACCCCATCTGTTCAGCGGAACGATAAAGGAAAATATCCGCTACGGCAAGCTTGACGCCACGGATGAGGAAATCGAAGCGGCAGCACGGCTCGTCAATGCCCATGAGTTCATCAGCAAGCTTGAAAAAGGCTACGACACGGAGGTCGGCGAGGGCGGCGGCAGGCTGTCCACAGGCCAAAAGCAGCTCATATCCTTTGCCCGGGCGGTGGTGGCAAACCCGAAGATATTCATGCTCGATGAGGCTACATCCTCTATCGATACGGAAAACGAGCAGATAATCCAGAATGCCATCAATAAGGTACTGGAGGGCAGGACCAGCTTTGTAATCGCCCACAGACTGTCAACCATCCGCTCGGCCGACCGTATACTGGTGATATACGGCGGCAAGGTCATCGAAGAGGGCACCCATCAGGAGCTCATCAACCTGAAGGGATACTATTATCGCCTGTACACCAACCAGTTCCTCGAGGAAGAGGAAGCGAGGATCATAAACAAATAGTCGATATGGCAGCTTGAATGCTGCCATTTTAATTATAAAGCTGTTAGTCTTGCCAGTCTTTGTCTGGTATAATATAGGTAAAAGGTGACAGGTGTTCTGAAAGGAGGGCTGGACAGTTGGATGAGCGAAGTCTCAAGCAAAAGCTCAGGCAGCTTAAAAAGATAGAGTACATCGTCAGATTCGGAACAGCAGAGCCTAGTGCCGAGCAGCGCAAATCAGCCCTTACCTGGGACACCTTCTTCTCAAGCAAGGGCGGCCTGAAGCCCAGGTACCCGATCGAAAGCCTCCTCATAATGAACGCAGAAGCCAGAAAAAGAGTATTTGCCGACTATTTGTATACCGTATATACCGAAGGATACAAGAAAAGGGGTATGCTTTTTCCCGAGCTCGATTACCGTACGTTTTTTGATTTCGATCTGCCGCCCAATGCCACCAAGGAGGATATAAAGAAGCGCTTCAGGGAGCTTGCGAAGATAGTGCATCCCGATCATGGAGGCTCCAATGAAGCGATGGTGGCCTTGCTTGAGCAGTATCACAAGCTACTTGATCAATGAATGGTGGAAAAGGTGGCTATGTATACCGGGAAGAAGAAAATCGAATATATACTGAAGCAAGTTAAGTATTATCACAAAAAATGGGATAAAACTTTTTTAGTTGAAGAGCAGAAATTATTGAAATAATTCACACTTGACAAGCAAAGATTGTATACCTCCACTTCTGCTTGTCAGGATTAACCCTGACACCTTTAAGGGCTTGGGATATCCCAACAATATGCCTTTTGCAGTTTTTTCATCACACACTAAGTACCTTGTCGATGTTAACGGGTGTAAACAACAGGAAATCGCGATTGTCTACCCTTTCATCAGAACATTAGACTGAACAGAATGAGATAACACTACAGATTATTATGCTGTTAAAATATATGGCTTGATAAAAGATTATACAGAGGGTGAATATTATATAGACATTAACGACAAAAAAGTAATCATAAAGTAACATCATACTTTTTGAAGGACTAAATTCCACCTTTGTGTTTGAAAAAATATCACTACAAGATAAATTTTATAGTTGACAGGTGCATATATATACAGTATACTATTGCAAACAAATCAATAAGGAACCTCACTCTTGCAGTGAGGTAGAGGCGCGGTGTTTAACAGTCTTTAGCAGAGCGTTGAGGCGTGATGAAGCTATTGAGAAGGAAACATCGCCGAAGTGGGCAGTATGCCTCAGGTACTGTCTGCTGGGCCTGCAGTTAAGAGCTGCAGGACTGTCTCAGCAAATGTCCCGGTTTGCTGAGTTGCGCTATCTCATTGGGAAGAGGGGGGGTTAGGCATATGTGTATGCATAGTACCTGAGTTCGCCTCAGGTTTTTTTGTTATCAAAAATGAAACAAATCGGGAAGGAGAATAACGATGAGAAAAAGACTGACACTTATATTTACTATATTGATGTTGACTGTTGTTGTGATCACGGGATGCGGTACCAAGACCGGATCCAATGATGACGTTTTCAGAGTAGGGATGGAGTGCGGATATGCGCCCTTCAACTGGACCCAGCTCGATAACTCAAATGGGGCTGTGCCGATCGAGGGCACTGCCGAGTTTGCAGGAGGATATGACGTCGAGATAGCCAAAAGGATAGCCGAAGGCCTTGGGAAAAAGCTGGTTATCGTCAAAATAAACTGGGAAGGCCTTGAGCCGGCTGTTTCATCCGGTGTCATCGATGCGATCATTGCAGGTATGTCGCCTACGGCAGATCGCAAGGAGACCATAGACTTTTCGGACAACTATTACAAATCGGACCTGGTGATGGTAGTAAGAAAGGGCGGACCTTATGAGAACGCCAAAACCCTTGCGGATTTCAGCGGAGCAAAGATCACAGCCCAGCTCAGCACCTTCCACTATACGGTGATCGACCAGATCCCAGGGGTTAACAAGCAGACTGCCATGAAAGATTTCACTGCCATGAGGGTAGCTCTTGAGTCGGGCATAATTGACGGCTATGTCTCGGAGCGGCCGGAGGGTGTAAGCGCAGAGGCAGCGAACAGCAACTTCAAGATGGTAGTATTCGAGGACGGGTTCGTGACCTCGGATGACGACACAGCCATTGCGGTCGGGCTTAAAAAAGGCAGCGAATACAGGGAAGCCATCAATGAGATCCTGGCCGGTATTTCTGAGCATGAGCGGAGACAGCTCATGGATGAGGCAATCAAAAACCAGCCTGCATCCAACTAACGACAACTAAACCGGGTGATCAAGCCAGCATTCGGTTTTTTATCGACGGGAGGCCACAATGACTCTTGAAAAGCTTTACAGTATAATACGTGACTTCTGGCCTATGCTGCTGCGTGGCGCCGGAGTCACGCTCCTTATATCCATAATCGGTACTCTTGTGGGCTTTATCATAGGCCTGCTGGTGGGGGTCGTCCGTACTATCCCCATCCCCGAAAAGGGGGATAAGCAGGTTTTCAAGCGGGTACTGTTAAAAACGATGAATGCCATACTATCGGTATATATCGAAGTTTTCCGCGGGACCCCCATGATAGTCCAGGCCATGGTGATTTTCTATGGCACGGCTATGGCCTTTGGCATACAAATGGACAGGATGTTCGCAGGCCTGCTTATCGTTTCTATAAACACAGGCGCATACATGTCCGAGATCGTGCGCGGCGGCATAATCTCCGTTGACAAGGGCCAGTATGAAGCCGCCCAGGCCATAGGCATGAACCATATCCAGACAATGACCTGTGTGGTGCTGCCCCAGGCTATCAGAAACATCCTGCCGGCAACGGGCAACGAGTTTGTCATAAACATCAAGGATACCTCCGTTTTGAACGTTATCTCGGTAACGGAGCTGTACTTCCAGACCAGCACTGTGGCGGGCATCAGCTACAACACCTTCGGGGCCTTTTTCGTCACAAGCTTTATCTACCTGGCCATGACCTTCTCCGTGACCAGGATCTTAAGGCTCATTGAGAAAAAGCTTGAAGGGCCCGAAAACTATGATGTAATCATGTACGCCAACCAGATGCAGGTGCTGCCGGCTGAGGAGATGGCCGCCAGGAAAAAGCGGAATAAAATAAGGTGAAGGACGATTGCCATATGAGAGACATACACGATACCGAAACGATAGTAGAAGTCCAGCACCTGAGCAAGTCCTTCGGGAACCATGAGGTGCTCAGGGATGTGAACTTTTCCGTAAAAAAAGGCGAGGTCGTATGCATAATAGGCTCCTCCGGCTCGGGCAAATCCACCCTGCTCCGCTGCATAAACCTGCTGGAGAAGCCCACCGGGGGTGTCATCCTCTACAAGGGTCAGAATATACTGGATAGCAGCATGAATGTTTATGCCTATCGGACCAAGCTGGGTATGGTGTTTCAGCAGTTCAACCTGTTTGAAAACCATAATGTGCTCAATAACTGCATTGTAGGCCAGCGTAAGGTGCTGAAGCGGTCACCGGAGGAGGCCCGGGAGATCGCCCTTAAATATCTCAAGGTCGTCGGCATGGACCAGTACATCAACGCCAAACCGAGGCAGCTCTCCGGCGGCCAGAAGCAGCGCGTGGCGATAGCAAGGGCCCTGTCCATGGAGCCCGATGTGATGCTGTTCGACGAGCCGACCTCAGCCCTGGATCCGGAGATGGTCGGAGATGTCCTGGCTGTCATGAAGGAGCTGGCCCAGGCAGGCTTGACCATGCTTATAGTCACCCATGAGATGGAGTTTGCCAGGGATGTGGCTGACCGCGTCGTCTTTATGGATAACGGAGTGATCGAAGAGGAGGGTACTCCGGAGCAGATCTTCAATAACCCGGTTAAGGAACGCACCAGGGAATTTCTGAGCCGGACCTTGAGAAGATAAATGTTGTAGATGGGGAGATTTTTTGATATTATCTCTAATATAAATGGATAATAGCCCATATAATGACTGCACAGGCAATATGCGTGTCAGAAGGCGGATGTTTAGTGAACGACAAGGTGTATGAGTTTGAAGCCAGGATCATTAAGGTGCCTGATATTGACGCTGCCTATATAGAGATACCCTTTGATGTCAAAGCAGAGTTCGGCAAGAGCAGAGTACCCGTCCATGCCACCTTTGATGGTGAACCTTATGACGGAAGCCTTGTCAGGATGAAAACGCCCTGCCACATCATCGGGATCAGGAAAGATATCAGGGCAAAAATAGGCAAACAGCCGGGGGACACTGTAAAGGTGACCATCAGGGAACGGCAAAGATAATAAAACCTGGGGTGTAAAATGGAAAATAAGAGAGAACACTATGGGCTTATCACAGCCACCGCTATGATAGTGGGCATAGTGATAGGCTCGGGCATTTACTTCAAAGGGGATGACATACTCCTCGGCACGGGCGGGAATGTCATGCGAGGCGTACTGGTTTTCTGCATCGGTGCATTCAGCATCATATTCGGCAACCTGACACTATCCGAGCTTTCGGTTAGGTCAGGGAAAAGCGGCGGAGTCATAGGTTTTTATGAAGGCTTTATTTCAAAGAAGGTGGCTTCAGGGTTCGGCTGGTTCCAGGGTGCAGTCTACCTGCCGACCATAAATGCCGTCGTATCATGGGCCGCGGGCATCTATACCTGCCTGCTCTTAGGTCTTGATTTCACGCTGGAAAATCAGATACTCATAGGCTCTGCCTACATGGTCCTGATTTTTGCGCTGAACATCCTCTCTGTCAAGCTGGGCGGCTATTTCCAGAACCTCGCTACGGTGACGAAGCTCATACCGCTTCTCGTGATAGCAGCCATGAGCGTATTTCTAGGTCCGCAGAACCCACAGATCCCAGCGGATGTCGAGGTCGTGACCAAAACGGATGTGGGATTTAAATGGGTGGCAGCCCTTGTCCCCATCGCGTTTTCCTACGATGGGTGGATAGTGGCTCTGAGCATCACCGACGAGGTTAAAAGGCCTAAAAGGAACATGCCCCTGGCGCTGACCATAGGGCCCTTGATCGTCCTGGGAGTCTACCTTGTATACTTCCTGGGCCTCAACAACATGCTCGGCGCGGAGTTCATAATGTCGATGAAGGACAGCGCTGTGAATACTGCCGGCAACATCTTGCTGGGTACCCACGGAGCTACCATCATCAACGTGTTTGTCATCATATCGATCCTGGGCGTCGTGAACGGCCTTACCCTGGGCAGCCTAAGGGTGCCCCAGACCCTGGCCAGCAAGAACATGCTGCCTGCATCGGGTAAAATCGAGAAGATCGATCAGAGGATCGAGCTTTCATGGGGCTCCTGCGCAGTCTCCTTTGCATTGACGGCCTTCTGGATGGGCATCCATTACATCACCCAGAAGCTTGGCATCCTGAGGGGAGACATAAGCGATATAGCCATAGTGTTCAGCTATGCGTGCTATGCCCTGCTTTATGTGAAGGTCATCAAAATGAAGCTGTCCGGTGAGATTAAAAGCGTGTTCAAGGGCATCATATGCCCTGTGTTCGCCCTAATGGGCTCGGCCATCATCGTGATTGGCGGCGTTGTGTCAAATCCCCTGTATGTGCCGATATTCATGGCCTTCTGTTTCCTCGTAGGCGTTATAGGCTATATGTATTACAATAACAGAATAAAGAATGAGATATAAGGCATACTAACTGCACCTGATAATGCAAAAAATGCAAAAGGTGCGTTAATGAATGAGTGAAAGCCTTGTTGTACTGGTCAGAGCTGTAATTGGTTTCTTTTCTCTCCTGATATTCGCGCGGATATTGGGTAAGGAGCAAATCAGTCAGCTCACTTTTTTTGACTATGTATTGGGCATAACCATAGGCTCCATGGCAGCGGACCTGACCACGGACCTGTCCAGCAGGGCATGGCCCCATTGGGTCGGCTTGTTCACCTGGGCGGTCCTGGGCCTGCTTATGGAGCTTATTTCCATGAAATGGCGGTTTGCTGCAAAATATCTTGAGGGCGAGCCGACGATCGTCATAATGAACGGCAAGATAATGGAGCAGGCCTTGAAAAAGATGCGGATGCGGGTTTCCGATGTCCTGGAGCTCCTGCGCAACCAGGGGATCTTTGACCCCGGCCAGGTGGATTTTGCGCTGATGGAGCCCAACGGCCAGCTCTCGGTGCTCAAAAAGCCCGCCTTTCAGAACCTGACCCCCAGGGATATGGGCATATCATCGCCTTATGAGGGCATCAGCACTGAGCTGATATATGATGGCATCCTGTTTGAAGAAAACCTGCGGCAGATGAACAAGGACAGGGCCTGGCTGATGGATCAGCTAAAGAAGCAGGGCATAAGGGATGTCTCGGAGGTTTTCCTGGCGACGCTCAACGATGCGGGCAACCTGTACATTGACAGGTACGATGACCATATAAAGAAGGTCAAGGACATCGGGGACTACGATGGCCCTTATTAGGCGCGGAGGTGACCTAATGTGAAAAAGTTTGTCACGATAGCCCTGCCCGTGCTGGCTATATGCCTGTTCATCCTGGTGATGGTCAGCGGGAGCCTCCTCAAACGCCCCTTAGGCCAGGATGATGACGTGCCCGGCTCCATAGAGCGCCTGAAGCGGATCGTCCTTGATGAAAGCTGGGACCGGGCCGATATCGAAACCGATGAGCTTATAGCCACCTGGGAGAAGGTGGTCAAAAGGGTGCAGTTCAGCGCGGAGCGGGACGAGATCAACAGCTTAAGTAAAAGCCTGGCCCGCCTCAAGGGCGCAGTCCAGGCCCGGGACAAGGCCGGTGCCCTGATGGAGCTTCATGAAGCCTACAGGCACTGGGAGGATCTTGGCAGGTAAAAATTAAATGAGGCAGACGTATTTCTGCCTCATTTCTGTCTTGTATTCGAGATTATTTTACGGATGCTGTCCTCCGACAGGTGATACCTGTCAACCAGGTCCCGTATCCGCAGGCCCTTTAGATACAGGCGGTATATTTCCTGGTTGCGCATCCTTATAAGCTTGCGTGTGCCGTTGTTTTCGCCCCAGCCTGCCCTGGCGCTGTCCTTTTTCGGCACATAGATAAGCTCACCCTGAACGTATTTCTGAATCTCCTTCAAAAGCTCTTCGGGAAGCACATCTCTCCCGTTTTTGTAACCCAATGACAACGACCTCCTTAATGCTTGAAACGGATATGGCGTTATGAAACCTGTATGTCATCCGGGTAACACCTCCTTCTTCAGAAAATTGCAGCGACAAAGGTATAAAAAAGCCGTGGACAGATAACCATCCGCGGCCTTGGGTACAAAAAAAGCGCAAAACCCTTGCTGCGCCGGGACAAAATAAAAGCGCAGCAGCCTGTTGCGCTATTCTTGCACAAATATTGCGTTAAAATAAACAGGCGATGGTTACAGGAATAGCAGCTATTCAGTTGGTAATATAGCCCCTCCGCTTTGATCCGAATATGTTCACCGATCTGCACTCCTTTCACCTTGATTTCGGAACTAAATCCCTTAACCAGAATTATATCCAGTATCAGGTACAATGTCAATAAAAAGCAAGCTGTTTACATTTTATAGGCAGAAAGGGACGGGGATAATGCCCGTCCCTCTCCGGGTCTGCTAGAGGGCAGACCACCCTTCCAACATGATCAAAACTATCATCCCCCTTCCGTTGGAGAAGTGACCGGTCCTGGTACTATGATAAATCCCCTGAAGCCGTGAGTTCAAAGGAAAAAACAATTAAATACATTCTTTCTGGTCCCAATATGCCCTGTAAATTGGTTATGAAACGTGATATACTCAGTATTGGACTGATATTTATCAATATCTCAGTTTTAGCAATACATTCACATCAAAGGGGGGTCTCCGATGAACACCATTTCCATAAACCGCGCCAGGTTCGAAAAGAACCTGAAAAAATGGCTGCCCGTCATAGTCATAGCCCTGGTTGCCGTTATACTTGCTTCTTCGTCCTTCTACATAGTTGACACGGGGCACGCCGTGATCATCACGCGCTTCGGCAGGGTCGACAGGGTGGTCCAGGATGCAGGCATCAACTTCAAGCTGCCCCTGATCGAAAATGCGGTGAGCGTTTCGCTTGAGAAGCGGCATCAAATAGAGTATGGCTACAGGACCTTGAGCGATGGCACACCGGGCTCTACCCCTAAGTACTACGAGGTAAACGAGGAGCAGACCGTCATAGTCGAGGCCGAAGGCGACAACAGCTCCCTTGTCTTGACTGAGCTCATAGTCGAGTACCAGGTGTCCGATCCCGTAAACTACCTGTACAAGGTGGACAATCTGGAAAGCACCATCCGCCTGGTGCTGGAGGATACCTTGAGAAACACCCTCCAGTCCGTGACCCTGAACCAGGCCCTGACTGACAAGCAGACCATTGACAATGAAATCAGGCCCGAGCTTCAGAGGGTGCTCAACTCCTATGAGGCAGGTATCCGCATAATAGAGGTGAAGACCCAGAACACATCCCTCCTGCCCTCAGTCGACGAGGCCTACAGGGAGATCGAAAAAGCCAACCAGTACCGCATGGCCCGCATAGAAGAGGCGCAGAAATACGAGAACACCGTGATCCCCCAGGCAGAGGCGGAGGCTGCGCAGCTCATAGAGGAAGCCAAGGGCTACAAGGCTTCCAGGGTAGCCGAGGCAAGGGCTGAGGTGTCAGAGTTCCTGGCCTTGTATGAGGAGTACAAGAAAAACCCCTCGGTCATTAGGGAGAAGATATACACCGAGGCCATGCTGGCATTCCTGAAGAACAATAATATAGTGATCGATACGACCTCAGGCAGCAATATCTACAAGTTTTACAACATGGGTGAAGACTTTGCTAAGCTGCAGCAGCAACTGCAGGCTATAAACGGCAGCAAAGGGGGCAGTGGCAATGACTAATACGGCAAAAAGAGTGCTTATAAGAGGGATCATTGTTCTTGCGGCCATCATCCTGCTAAGCGAGTCTATGTACATCGTGAGGGAGGACGAGGTAGCGGTCGTCAACCGTTTCGGCGAAGTGGTCGGGGTCACGATAAGCCCCATGGATATCGAGGTCGTGGAAAATGGCCTTAAAACCCGGGATATGGATGTTACCATCAGGACTACAAAGGGCCTGGCCTTCAAGCTGCCCTTTATCGAAACCGTTGAGAAGTTCAGCTCGAAATACATGACCTACAAATCAGAAACGGCGACTATAAACACCTACGACAGCAGGCGGATTGACCTGTCCATATATGCCCAGTACAGGGTGGTCAACCCCGCCTTGTTCAAGATGACCATGGGCTCTGTCTACAATGCTAACCGCCTAATGGACGATCGTGTTTACCCGGTGGTTATCCAGACGGCGAATACCTTGAGGTTCAATGAGTTTTTCCACAAGGAGCAGGTGACCAATGCCCTGGAATCCGGCAGGGAGGAACTCAATAAGGCGCTTACCTCCCAATACGGGGTGTACATAGTGGACATCGGCATATACCGCAAGAACTTCCCCCAGGCCAATATCGCAGCGATCGAAGAAAAAATGACCCAGGAAATAAAAAAGGAATCGGAAAAGCTGATCGCAGAGGGTGACTCCCTCCTGCGCCAGAAGAAGGCTGAAACCGACCGCAAGAAGCAGGAGATCGTGGCCAACACCGTGGAGGAATCTGCCATAATCAAGGCTGAGGCTGATGCCGAAGCTGCACGTATATATGAAGAAGCCCTTAAGATAGATCTGGAGTTCTACCGGTTTATAAACCGCATGAAGGCCCTGAAAGAAATGAAGGATACCACCGTATTCTTAGATGAATCCAATGACTTTATAGACTATATAAACAACAGATAACTTATGCCTATTGACTGCCGGTTTTGCTCCAATCGGCAGTTTTTGCGTAGAGCCACATTTGCATTTACACGAATGATCATAAATTGAAAGGGTGGTTTATATGGCATTTATCCAGTGTGACTTTTTCTCGGAGGTGCTGGGCCTGTCCTGCTCCATGAACGTGATCCTGCCCCAGGACCCAAGAGCCCGGCAGGGTAGCAAATCATCCAATGGGAAGTACAAGACCCTTTGGCTGCTTCACGGCTTGTCCGATGACCATACCATATGGATGAGGAGGACCAGCATCGAAAGGTATGCCGATGCAAAGGGCCTGGCCGTAGTGATGCCCGCGGTAAATCGCAGCTTTTACACGGATATGGCCAGGGGACTTAAGTACTTTACCTTTGTGAGCGAGGAGCTGCCCCGCATAGCCCGATCCTTTTTCCCGCTCTCTGACAGGCGTGAAGATAACTTTGTAGCCGGCTTGTCCATGGGTGGCTATGGGGCCTTCAAGCTTGCCCTGTCCTTCCCCGACAGGTATGCGGCCGGTGCGAGCTTGTCAGGCGCAGTCGATATCGCAGAGGTGGTAAGCCGCCTGGACAACGGGGAGATGGCCAACATTTTCGGTGATACCAGCAAGGTAAAAGGCTCGGAGCACGACCTTTTTTACCTGGCAGAAAAGGTGGCTGCCTCAAATGGCCCCAAGCCCAGGCTGTTCCAATGCTGTGGGACCGAGGACTTCTTGTACGAATCCAATATCAAGTTCAGGGATTTTGTGAGCAAGCTGGATCTGGACTATACATATGAAGAAGGCCCGGGCGTCCATGAATGGGGCTACTGGGACAAGATGATCCAGCGGGTGCTCGACTGGCTGAATGTTTGACAGAACAAGGCATTAACCGCTGCGCTGAAGGCGGAGCGGCTAAATGCTCCGACGGAAAAACCTATAAGGAATGATCATATATCTTATATAGGTGAAAGGAGTAATAATAAATGACTGCTAATGTAAACCGGATCGACTTTGAAACCCTGGAATCATTTATGACTGATGTATTCATTGGTGTAGGAGTGCCGGAGGAGGATGCCCGTATCTGCGCCGATGTGCTCATAACCTCCGACAAGCTGGGGATCGATTCCCACGGGATCGGCCGGTTAAAACCCATATATGTGGACAGAATACGGGAAGGCATCATCAATCCTGTCACCAAAATAGATGTCGTGAAGGAAGGGCCCACTACCGCAGTGCTCGACGGCAACAACGGCATGGGCCAGGTCATAGCAAAAAAGGCCATGGAGATGGCTATAGACAAGGCAAAGACCTATGGCATGGGCATGGTGGCTGTGAGAAATTCCAACCATTACGGGATAGCCGGCTACTATGCGCTGATGGCAACCAGGCAGGGGATGATAGGTATCACAGGTACCAATGCAAGGCCTTCGATCGCCCCGACCTTCGGCGTTGAAAACATGCTGGGCACCAACCCGCTGACCTTTGGCATGCCGACAGACGAAGAATTCCCCTTCTTGCTTGACTGCGCCACATCCATAGCCCAAAGGGGCAAGATAGAGGTTTACAACAGGCTGGGCAAACCCCTGCCCGAGGGCTGGGTCATCGGTGAGGACGGCAGGCCAAGGACGGACACTGCCCAGGTACTGAAGGACCTTGTGACAGGAGGCGCAGCCCTGACGCCCCTGGGCGGGATCGGCGAAGAACATGCAGGTTATAAGGGCTATGGGTATGCCACTGTTGTGGAGATACTCTCGGCAGCCCTGCAGGGCGGTGCGTTCCTAAAAGCCTTGTCAGGCATAGAAAACGGGAAAAAGGTCCCCTACAGGCTGGGCCACTTCTTCATAGCCATCAACGTCGAGGCCTTTACTACCCTGGATGAGTTCAAAAAGACCGCCGGGGATATACTGAGGGGGCTTCGCGCTTCCAGGAAAATGCCCGGTGCAGAGCGGATCTACACCGCAGGCGAGAAGGAATACCTGGCCTGGCTTGAGCGCAAGGAAAAAGGCGTACCGATAAACGAGTCCCTGCAAAAAGACATGCTGACGCTTAAAGCCGAGCTGGGCCTCACCAAATACCGCTTCCCCTTTGAGTGATGTAAATAAAAAATAAAAAGGAGGTTATGCTCTATGAAGATCAAATGGCTGGGTCATGCATGCTTTTTGATTACGACCGCAGACGGGGTGAGGATACTTACCGATCCCTTTGAGGAGTCGGTCGGTTACAAGGCGATCGATGTCGAGGCTGATATCGTAAGCACCAGTCATGATCATTTTGACCACAACCATGTAAAGGCGGTGCGGGGCAGCTTCAGTCATTATTCCAAGCCCGGTGCATACAGCGAAAGAGGAGTGGACATAAAAGGCACAGCTTCCTTCCATGACGGCCAAAAGGGCGCCAAACGTGGCACCAACGTGATTTTTACCTTCAGGGCTGACGGGCTTTCGGTAAGCCACCTGGGGGACCTGGGCCATGTACTGACGGATGAGCAGGTAAAGGATGTGGGCAATGTGGATATCCTCCTGCTGCCCGTAGGAGGCAACTATACCATAGACAGCAGACAGGCCCTTGAAGTCGCAAACCTGCTTAAGCCAAAGGTGATAATACCGATGCATTTCAAGACTCCTGTGCTGGATTTCCCAATAGACGGTGTGGATAAGTTCCTTGAGCTTGCCGGTGGCGGTGAGAAAGCCGGTGCCCAGGAGGTCGAGATCACAGCAGATAATATTGACAAAATGCCAAAAGTGCTGGTTCTGGAATACGAGTAAGCGCCATGTCCGGGATTTTCAGTCGTGAAAAATTCCTGCTTTTCTCCCACAGGGGAGGGGCAGGCCTGTTTCCTGAAAACACCCTGTATGCCTTTGAAAGGTCCGTCCTGAAATACGGCGCGGATGCAGTCGAGCTGGACATACATATGAGCAGGGACGGAGAGCTTATAGTTATCCACGACGACACCCTGGACAGGACAACGAACGGCAGCGGGCGGGTCTATGAAAAAACAGCGGCTGAGATAAAAAGATACGACGCAGGATACCGTTTCACAAAAGACGGGGGCAGGACATGGCCCTTCAGAGGCAAGGGCCTTACTGTCCCCCTGCTTTCCGAGGTTTTTATGCGCCTTAAGCCCTATAAAGCAGGGATCAACATCGAGATAAAGGAGCCTTACCCGGGCATTGAGCAGAAGCTTTACAAGCTGATCACAGGCCTTGATATGACGGACAGGGTGCTGGTGAATTCAGGCCACCCCTGTGTGCTGAAACGGTTCAGAAAGCTCAATGAAGCAGGCATCCTGACCGGAGCCGATGCCCTGGACTGCCTGGGCGCATTTGTTCTGAGCGGGCTCAAGCTCGATCGGTTATATACGACAGCCGCTCATGCCCTTCAGGTGCCCCTGCGCTTCAAGGGGAAGATAAGGGTCGTCACCAAAGACCTTGTAAGGCTGTGCAGGGAAAAGAGGCTCAAGCTTCATGTATGGACCTTGAATGAGGCAAAGGCTATGGAGGAGATGCTCAGCCTGGGCGTTGACGGGATCATGACGGATTATCCCGACAGGCTCTGCCGACTTGTAAAGAGGTAGCGGCAAGAGATCAAGAACTTGGATGGAGGAATACGAAAGTGAACATGGACAGGCTGAAAAGGCAGATAGATTTCATAGTGGAAATAGACAAGCTCAAGCATATTTTCCGGCGGACCCTGCTTATGGACAAGTCCAGGAATGAAAACGACGCGGAGCATTCATGGCACCTGGCGATGATGGCGATCCTGCTGAAGGAGTATGCCGCCCAGGAGGTGGATCTGGAGAAGGTCATCAAGATGGTCCTTGTCCATGACCTGGTCGAGATAGACGCCGGGGATACCTTCTGCTATGATGAAAAGGCGAATCTGGACAAGCGGGACAGGGAGCTGTGCGCTGCCGAAGGGATCTTCAACATCCTTCCCCCGGACCAGGCTGCCGAAATCAGGGCGCTTTGGGACGAGTTCGAGGAATGCTCGACTCCCGAAGCCTTGTTTGCCGCAGCCCTGGATAGGCTCCAGCCCCTTTTGCACAATTACCATACCCAGGGGCATACCTGGAAAGGCGGCGTAACCAGCAGTCGGGTGTATGACCGTATGGCAAAGGTCAAGGAAGGGGCACCCGAGCTGTGGGCGCTTGTGGAAGACATCGTCAGGGACAGTATAAAACAGGGCTTTCTGGAAGAGTGAGCTTTGATATTTGCAAATGAACTCAGTGATAAAAGACTGGACCGGAATCGGGGTCAGACCTGTTCCGGCTTTTTTGTTCCTTCTTGGAGCACCCCGGCTTTGGTCCTGTGTTTAATGAGGATTTTGGGACAATAATAAAATGTGGCCGGTAAACAGACGAGCGAAACGGCAATGGACTTAGAAGAAGTTAAGAAGGATTGATGATAAATGAGCGATATACTCACTGTAGATGTTTTTATTGAAATTCCAAAGGGAAGCAGAAACAAATACGAATATGACAGGGAGCGGGGCGTAATCCGGTTTGACCGCATGCTTTATTCCCCGGTCCACTATCCCTGCGATTACGGTTTCATCACAAAAACCCTGTCCGAGGACGGGGATCCCCTTGATGCGCTCGTACTGGTATGGGAGAGCACCTTCCCCGGATGCATGATCGAATCAATCCCATTAGGGATATTCATGATGAGGGATGAAAAGGGTGATGATGAAAAGATCCTCTGTGTGCCCAGGCAGGACCCCCACTGGAACCACTTGGGGAGCCTGGATGATGTGCCCGGACACCTCCTGGATGAAATAGAGCACTTCTTTTCCATATACAAGGACCTGGAACAAAAAGAAGTCACCATAGCCGGGTGGCGGAACAAAAACGAAGCAATCGCCGCAATATTGGCAGCCCAGCGCAGATATGCGGAAATGTTTGGCGATGATGAAGTAAAATAAGAAAATAGGGTGGATTTTTGGATTGACTTTTTATTTATACGTTTATATTATACAATAGTAAGTTATTTATACGTATAATTTGCTTTAGCATCAGGGGGCGTTGTTATTTTGTATCATAAACTGAGTGAGGTCAACCTTGACAAGTCGCAGACCTTTCCGCAAAAGTGGAGCGAAAAGCTCGCAGAAGTGATGAAAGCAGACGAGACACCGCTGGTCGCGGTATCCACCGATCTTAGCCCGGAAGGCCGGTACGAGGTCCAATGGGCGGTAGTGACCGACAAAAGACTGTATGTGCTGTCCGGCAGCGGTGATGATATAGGGATAGACGCATACGCCCTTGGCGACATAAACGAGGTAGCCGGCAGGGACTATTACGGTGCCGGGGCGATCGAGATCAAAACCAGCGACGGCACGAAAGAGATACTCAGGTATACCCGCCGCTACAGGAAGAAGTTCCAGAAGTTCGAGGAATACTTCAGGCAGGTCCTGGACGGCGAAGCGCTCGATATAACGAAGCTGTTGAACGGAGGCGGCCTTGAGAACCTCCAGGGCGAGGACCGGTGCCCAAACTGCGGTACACCCTTCCGAAGGGGCACATCCTCATGTCCCAACTGCTCAAGCAAGACCGAAACCTTGAGAAGGCTCCTTACATATCTCAGACCCTACAAGCTGAAGGTCGCGTTGATGCTTCTGACCACCCTCATTTTCACAGTGTTGAACCTTGTGCCGCCCTATTTGCAGAAGATAATGATAGACAACGTCATGACTGTGGGAGAATCCGGCCCCAGGTTCGACCTCCTCGCGCTGATAGTGCTCGCCATCCTGGGGGTCCATGTCTTCAGCTCAGTCTTCATGGGGCTCAGGAGCTATCAGCTCTCCTGGCTCGGGCAAAAGATCACTTATGACCTGCGGTCGCAGGTGTACAAGCACCTTCAGACCTTAGGACTGGCATATTTCGACCGGAGGCAGACCGGCGCGATCATGAACAGGGTGACAGGCGACACCTCCTCCATACAGCAGTTCATAGTTAATGGTATCCAGGAGACCATCGTACAGATCTTTACCCTTGTGATAATCGCCATAATACTCTTCACCCAGGACTGGCAGCTTGCCCTCATCGTGCTCCTGCCGACTCCCTTTATTTACTATGGGACCAAGTACTTCAGCTACAGGATACACAAGGTCTACCACAGGATCTGGCGGCGCCGGTCCAACTTAAGCGCCGTGCTCGGCGGGGCGATCCCGGGCATCAAAGTAGTCAAGGCCTTTACCCAGGAATACCAAGAGACCCAGAAGTTCGATGAAGCCCTGGACGACTATTTCAACGAAGAAGTAAGGGCAATAAAATACAGGTCGGTATTTTTCCCGCTCATATCCATGGCGACCTCCATAGGGGCCGTACTCATCTGGGGTTACGGTGGGTACAGGGTTATTGGGCCTGCCGGGGACTTGAGCCTTGGCACCCTGACAGCCTTTATCGGCTACATGTGGCGCTTTTACCAGCCCATCCAGAGCCTCAGCCACCTGAGCGAGCAATTTGAAAGCGCAACCACGGCTGCGGAGCGGGTATTCGAGATCCTTGACCACAAGCCCGAGCTTCATAGTCTTGAAAAGGCGGAAGCAGAGGAAGATTTGAGGGGCGAGATCGAATTCAGTAACGTTTCCTTCTACTACAATGTCGGGGAAGAGGTACTGAAGAACATAAACTTCCGCATAAAGGCAGGGGAGATGATCGGCCTGGTAGGCTCCTCCGGGGCGGGCAAGTCCACCCTGGTCAACCTAATACCCCGTTTTTACGAGGTCACCGAGGGTGATATATATATAGACAACAAGAACATAAAGGATATGGACCTCAATGCCCTCAGGGCCCATATAGGGGTGGTGCTGCAGGAGCCATACCTTTTCTACGGCTCGATAGCAGAGAACATAGCCTATGGCCGACCCGACGCGACCATGGAGGAGATAATCTGGGCGGCCAAGGCTGCCAATGCCCATAAGTTCATCATGAACTTCCCCGACGGCTATGACACGATCATCGGCGAGCGGGGCATAGGCTTATCAGGCGGTGAAAAGCAGAGGATCTCCATAGCCAGGGCAATACTGAAAAATCCGAAGATACTTATACTGGACGAAGCCACCTCGTCGGTCGATACGGAGACTGAAAAGCTGATTCAGGAGGCTATCGACAGGCTGATAAAGAACAGGACGACGATAGCCATTGCCCACAGGCTGTCCACGCTGAAGAACGCCGACAGGATCATCGTGCTGGAAAACGGCGAGATCGTCGAAGAGGGTACCCATGACGACCTGATGAGCAAGGAAGACGGATTCTTCAGGCGTCTTGTCGAGATACAGGCAGAGATAGCCAAGACCAAGGTCATATAGGGCTAGGGAGGTGTGCGGATATGATCAATACAGCAATTGAAATGGAACTTAATTTCCTGGATCCGGCGGATACAGAGTTTACGATAGATAAATTTACAGGGCTCAACTACAAGAACAAGGCGACCGGAGAGACTTTCGAGGACGTCCAGGTAAAGCTCATGTTCCCGCTTACGAATAAGAACCATTACCTGGTCATATCTCATGAAGGCAGGGAGCTCGGCATCATCCAAAACCTGGATGACCTGGCGCCGGAGAGCCGCAGGGTGATCGACGAGATCCTGGAAAAGCGGTACTTCGTGCCTGAGATACTTCAGATACACAGCGTCGAGGAAAAGTACCGGCTCATACACTGGAAGGTGACGACCGACCGCGGCCCCATGGAGTTTTACACCAGGACCAGGAACGACATCATTGTAAAGGGCACCAGGGTCTATATCCGGGACATCGACTCCAACCGGTATTATATAAAGGACCACACGAAGCTGAGCCCCCAGAGCCAGCGGGAGCTGAGCTCCGAGATTTAAGCGTTAAGACTTTGACGTAGTCAACTAAATATACCCAATAGCGAAACCAGAGTTTTTAAAATAAGTAGTTGAATATATAAAAAAACTGATAAAGGGCCATAGGCCTGTTATAGAATTTAACCCGCAGCTAATGCCTGGGCTTATTGATTATTGGTTGAGTATATATTGAAAAAACGTGGTGGAGGGCCTTAGAGCCTGTTAATGAAGCGAAGGAAAAAAGCGCCTCACATGTTTGAGCGAAGCGAGTTTGAGGCGCTCCGGAGCGAATTTTACAGGCTCTTTGGCCTGGAATGTCAGTTTTTGAAATATATACTCAACCTACATCTATATACCCAACATCCTATCATATAAGCTTGGTTACAGTGAAATTATCCTGAATGAGCAACCAGTTCTGCGGGAACTCCCGGCCGAGCACCCAGTAGAAGAAGCCCCGGATGCCGAGCTCCTTCACGAGGTCGAACTTGGCCTGGATGCTCCGGGCATCCTCGAACCAGACCTCATGGTCCCTGCCCTGGCTATCCGTGTAAAAGAAGAAGGGAGCCTGGGCGGTCGTATCGTACTGTATGTTGACATTGTAGGTATCCGCCAGCACTATCGCTTCCTGGGGACTTATGACCCGTGCAAAGGGGCCTCCCGGTACGTAAGGCAAGGTCCAGTCGTAACCGTACAAGGGTATGCCCATCATGATCTTGTCTGCCGGGACTACCGATAGGGCAAATTCCATGACCCTGCGCACCTCGTTTATAGGTGATACGGCCATTGGCGGCCCGCCGGACCAGCCCCACTCGTAGGTCATGAAGAAGATGAAGTTATCTATTTCGCCATGGGCTGCATAGTCGTGCCCCTCGTAGAGGGTCCCAGGCTGGTCTGCCGACACCTTCGGTGCCAGGGCTGCCGACAGGAGGAGCCCCAGGGGATGGAGCCGTGCGGCTGCCCTTCGCATGAACTGGTTGTACCTTTCCCGGTTTTGAGCTCCTAGATACTCAAAGTCCACGTCCATGCCACCATAGCCCTTTTCCTGCATAAAGGCAATGGCGTTGTCCAGTACGGTATTCTGAAGCGCTTCGCTGGAAAGGATGACCGTGGCGAGCTCGTTGCTGAAGGTGCCCTCCTCAAAGTTGGTCAAAACCATGAGCGGCATGGCCCGCTGCCTGATTGCTGCCTGGATGCTGGGCTCATCCTCAACCGGCGTAAGGGATCCGTCCCTGTTGACTGCGTAGCTGAAAACGTTCAAATATGTCAAATGAATGCCTACCCTGTCTATGATGGAAGCCGACCTGTCTCCCGTAGCCCTGGGATCGATATAGGCCCCGGTCTCGATGGGAGGACGTGGCTGTTGAGGGATGTATAGCCTTAAGCCCACCGGCAGGCTGGTGGGATCGGTTATTCCGTTTATGCGCATCAGCTCCGTTACCGGTACATTGTACATCCGGCTTATGGTAAAAAGTGTTTCACCGGGCTGTACCCAGTGATAGCTGCCCCATATGGTGATCACGATCGTCTGGCCCGGGACCAGGCTTTCCGGATTTGGGATCTCATTGGATGCAATAAGCTCTTGAACGCTTATGGAATACATCTGAGATATCGTAAACAAGGTATCCCCCGGCTGAACTACATGGATCTGCATAAATACCACCTGCCTTTTCATATCCTATATTAACTATATTCCGGAGTTTGACTTTGGGTAACAAACCGGGCGGAAAATTTTAGCTTTGGATTTGCCAGACTTATGTAATTGACGATAGATATAATCTAGAGCCGGTGTTATAATAAGATATGGCAATTTGCCTGAAGGCTTATACCCGGGACTTTACAGGGGAGGGGGAACAAGAATGCCTCATATCATTATAAAAATGTATCCGGGGAGATCGGAGGATCAAAAAGTCGAGCTGGCTTCCCGTATCGTTGATGTCGTAATGGACACCCTGAAGGTCGACATACGGAGCATCTCCCTGGGCATTGAAGAGGTAGAACCAGGGGATTGGGCGGAGGAAGTTTATATACCTGACATAGTGGAAAAGAGCGAGACGTTGTACAAGCGGCCGGGATACAGGCCGTAATAATAGAGTATCCGCAGATAGGAGCCAAACCGGAGGTGTTTGTTTTGAGCAAAATAAGAGTGGCCGTTATTTTCGGCGGCAAATCCGCGGAGCATGAGGTTTCGCTGCAGTCGGCCAAAAACGTGCTTTCAGCCTTGAACAAGGCAAAATACGAGCCTGTACTCCTAGGCATCGACAAGTCAGGCCGCTGGTTTTTGATAGAGGATACGAATGCATTCATAAACGACGATGATCCGAAGCGCATAGCCCTGAGGTGGTCAACCAGGCAGGTGGCGGTCGTCCCGGGTGGCGAAGAGACCAGGCTGATCGACATGAGTACAAACACGAGCCTGGGCAGGATAGACGTGGCCTTTCCTGTGCTCCACGGCCCGTTTGGGGAAGACGGCACCGTGCAGGGCTTATTGAAACTGGCCAACATACCCTTTGTGGGCGCTGGCGTACTGGGATCAGCTTTAGGTATGGACAAGGATGCGATGAAGAGGCTATTGAGAGCTGAAAACATCCCGATCGCAGACTTTCTGACCTTCAGCTTTGCAGACCGTGACAGGATAAGCTTCAGCGATGTAGAGGCGGCCCTTGGCATGCCTGTCTTCGTAAAGCCCGCCAATATGGGTTCATCCGTCGGCATCAGCAAGGTATCGGATGAGGAAGAGCTTAATAAAGCTTTGGACGATGCCTTCCTGTATGACACCAAGATAATCATCGAGGAATATATAAAAGGCCGTGAGATCGAATGCTCCGTCCTTGGAAACGAGGACCCGATCGCATCGATACCAGGAGAAATACTGCCCCAGAGGGAGTTTTACTCCTACGAGGCCAAGTATATCGATGAAAACGGAGCAGTCCTTGAAATACCGGCAAAGCTGGATCAGGATGTGATAAAGCAGGTACGGAGCCTGGCGGTAGCGACTTACAAGGCTCTGTGCTGCGAAGGCATGGCCCGGGTGGATATGTTCCTCAAGGATAACGGCGAGATATTGATAAATGAGATAAATACCCTGCCTGGATTCACCAGGATCAGCATGTACCCCAAGCTTTGGGAGATAAGCGGGCTGCCTTATGACAAGCTGCTCGACAGGCTCATAGAGTTGGCCCTGGAGAGGTATGACCGGGAGCGCTCGCTGGCAACTTCGGTCGAAATGTAGGGAGAGCCGGGCTTTGATACAGGCCCGGGCAAGAGAAGCAATACAAAGGAAGGAAGAACAACTGATGGCACCATCAAAAGGAAAAACCGCTTACTGGATCGGGGTACCCGAGGAAGCGTATGATGCCGTACACTTAAGCGCAAGCAGGCGCAAAAATGAGACTGCATATTTCAGGACTGAGTTCAATTTAAATCAGCAGGCCAGCCTGCAGATAAAGATCAGCGCAAACAGCAGGTACAGGCTGTGGGTAAACGGTATACCAGTGAATTCCGGCCCACTCAAGGGAGACAGGTACTACCACTACTATGATGTTATCGATATATCCGGGCACCTGAGGGTCGGCTACAACATACTGGCCGTCAAGGTGGTCGCATATCCTGCCTATGAATCAGGCGCAGCCAGGAACCAGGGGCCCCTTTCGGTCATCACAAGCGGCGGAGGCCCCTGCCTCATGGTGGAAGGGGTCTGCAAGGCCCGCAACGGCCGCGTAGTTGCTGACATCACCACAGGCCATGACAACTGGACCGTATGCCTCGACGAAGCCATACAGTGGACAGTGTTCGGCGAAACCTACTGGATGGGGGCTATGGAGTACGTTGATGGCAGGAAGCTGCCCTACGGGTGGACTAACAGCAAGAACCCGGAGGGACAGTGGTTCAATGCCGAGCGCCTGTGGCCGGCAGCAGGCAGCCCATCGGACATTGCCTATGGCATTATCCCGCCTTACCCCCTGCATGAAAGGCCGATCCCGCTCCTGTACGAGCTTGAAAAGCATTTCAAGCAGGAGGTGCCTGTCAAAAACACGGGGAGACAGGGGGTGTTTTTCCCATCCCTGGACAAGGAAGGACCCGTTAAGCTGGCATCTATGAGCAAGTACCGGATCATCCTCGATGCGGGCGAGCTGACGACCGGCTATTTCAGGCTGTCCGTTTTCGGCGGCAGCGGCAGCAAGATATCCATACAGTATGCCGAATGCTTTGTTCAGGACAAGGGAGGGGAGCTGGTCAAGGGCGTCAGGGATGATGCGAGCGGCATCATCCATGGCCATGAGGATGTATACCTGCCTTCGGGAAGGGAGGAGATCTATGAGCCGTTCTGGTTCAGGACCTTCAGGTATGTCCAGATCGACATCCACACCGGTTCTGAGCCTTTGTATTTGAAGCCACCGGTATACCTGGAGACAGGCTATCCCCTGGATGTCAAATCAACGCTCCATTCCAGCGATGAGTGGGCAAACGGCATATGGGAAATCAGCCTGCGCACGTTGCAGCGCTGCATGCATGAAACCTACGAGGACTGCCCCTATTACGAGCAGCTCCAGTATGCCATGGACACCCGCCTGCAGATCCTGTTTACGTACATGGTCAGCGGCGATGTCCGCATGGCCCAAAAGGCCATGAGGGACCTTCACAGCTCCCTCCTGCCCAATGGCCTCCTCCAGTCCCGCTATCCCTCGAATGAGCCCCAGGTGATCCCTACCTTCAGCCTATACTTTATAATGATGGTGGAGGACTATTACTGGCAGACAGGCGACACCGGCCATATCAGGCCGTACCGGGCCGCCATCGACAGTATCCTGGAATGGTTCAACGGCAAGGTAGGGGACATGGGATTGATCGAGGACCTGGGCTACTGGCCTTTTGTCGACTGGGTCGAAGGCTGGACCAGGGGTGTGCCCAAGGCAGCTTTAAAGGGGCCTGCGACCATACATAACCTCATGTATGTGGCCGGGCTCCAGTCGGCAGCAAGGCTCAACGAACTGACCGGCAGGACCTATATGGCGGAGGAGTACTTAAAGCGGGCCAAAGACATCATGACGGCCATTGAGGAAAAATGCTGGAGCAACAGGCAGGGCCTGTTCAAGGAAGGTCCCGGCATATCCGAGTTCAGCCAGCATACCCAGGCTTTTGCGGTCCTGACCGGGCTCGTAAAGGGCAAACGGGCTAAAAGCATACTCAAGAAATGCTTTGCAGTAGATAATATTTACGTCTGCTCCTATGCCATGCGGTTCTACCTCCTGCGGGCCCTTGAGGCCGCAGGGCTCTACGATCGGAGCATGGCTGTCTGGGATGACTATAAAAAACTGCTGGAAAATCACCTTACGACCTGTCCGGAGGATGACATAAGGGTAAGAAGCGACTGCCACGGGTGGAGCGCCCTGCCCCTTTATGAATTCACCCGCTGCATCCTGGGCGTAAACCCGCTCCTGCCCGGCTGGGAGAAGATACAGATCAAGCCCCATACCCTGGATTTTAAAGACTGCTCAGGCACCGTAGTGACCCCCAAGGGCATCGTCAAGGTATCCTGGACCAACAAGCGGGGTGTGTTCTCCATACAGGGGACAGCCCCTGAAGGCGTCCCGCTGGAGCTCCATCTCCCGGATGGCACGACCCAGATCTACATAAACGGCGGCGCATTTGAATACTAGTGGAACTAAAAACCCCTCCCGGTTGCTTTAATAAGCAACCGCAGAGGGGTTTTGTTGGCTTGCGCCTGTCTCAGATCACCCGTTTACTCCTCATCATCTTCGAATTCGACGTCGTAATCGAGGTCTGCGCCGTCCTCCTGGAGGAAGGTGACTATCTCCTCCAGCTTGTCCTCGTCAACGGGGACGAACTCCTCGGTGTCGCCATCGGTAACGACCTTCATGATGATCAGCTCGACCTCTTCGTCGCATCCGCATTCGTCACCATGCTCATGGTCATGGGCGCACTGGTCCGCATCGGCCAGCAGGGCGTATTCTTCGCCATCATACTCAAAGTAGTCCAAAACCTCTAATGTAATCTCCTGACCTTCCTCATCAGTGAAAATCAGCAGATCTCTGTCATCGTTCATTGGAATGTCCTTCCTTTCTTGATTAGTAGCTCTATTGTATCTTATCTTTTGCCCCATTACAATGATTTACTCAAAAAAATATGTTATTATAATTACAACGAGCTACTCATACAAGGTAAGAAGTGGCCTTTGGACGGGCTTCTCCCTGTAGCAGGGGTGGGGATAGACAATGTCCTGGGTGCGCCTGACCACGATCTTCTCAAGGGTGAAACCCTGGTGCTTGCTGTCCCTGCAGTAAAAGCATTTGACGACATCGCCGTTTTTCAGGTCAAAGCGTTTCGGCTTGCTTTCATTGGTCGAATATGATTTCACCAGGTAAAATTTGCGGGCAAAATCCGGCCCGAGCTGATCCAGCTCCGACTTCAATGAAAACTGGCAGATGTAGACCCTCATGCTGCCGACCTTGCGGTACAAGTGCTTTACTGCAACATAGTCGTACAGGACCCTCCTGTATTCCTCGTAGATGTTTACCCATCTCATAACAGGTCACCCCCCCTTGAATGCTGTTATATCGAATACAGGGATATTTCATTATTGCCCGCGTATTTCCTTTTATTTCCCTTTGTGTTTTTTTGTAGAATATAGTAAATAAATGGGATAATGCGTCTAACACGCAGGACTGATGAAAAGGAGGATATATCTATGAAAAAGCTGTATCGTTCCGACAGGCAAAAGGTCCTTGCAGGAGTCTGCGGAGGCCTAGCCGAATACTTTGATGTGGATGTTTCTATCATACGCCTGATTTGGCTGCTATTGTTCCTGTTTTGGGGCACGGGGCTCCTGGCATACATAGTGGCAGCCCTGGTGATACCCAGGAACCCTTATCCCTTCGAGACAGAGCATGAGGGCGGGAGCGCCCAGGCAAGAAGCAATGCGGTGATCCTAATAGGCCTTATACTTATATTTGTCGGCGGGCTGGCCCTGCTCAACGAGTTCGTGCCGGGCATCATCAGGAAGTTTTTCCTGCCCGGGCTGTTGATCCTGTCAGGGCTATTGATAATCCTTTCATCGTTCAAAAATCGTTAATACACATAAGGGGCAGGCAATTGTAAGAAGCACCGGTTAATTATACCGGTGCTTCTTAACGGTACGCCTGGCATTTTCACAAAGCCTGAGAATTCGCTAATATAAGAAAAGGCTATTGGAGGATATCCAATAGCCCTATCTATATATTCAATTCACCGTGGACCTACCATTGCCAGCCCTTGAAGAGGCTGATGCTCCTGTTCTTCTGGAAGTGGCGGAGCTGGTTCTGCAGCCAGGGCATCAGGTAGTGGTCAACACCAAGTACCCTGCCGCCGCCTGCAAACATTGCGAAGGAGGCCCAGATGAACCACCAGTCATACAGGCCGGTGCTGAGCAGGAAGTTGATGTTCAGGCCTATTGAAACGATGGATGCCAGGAAGGTGAACAGTCCGAGCAGGAACGCAACTGCGAGCAGGATCTCGGTTACGACGATGATCTGCTGGAAGATCATCTTGTTGGGCAGTACCACGTTTTCAATGACCCACTTGTACCAATCCGGGGTATACGGTCCAAGCAGGGGGACCCCGCCGCCGGCGGCGCCTGTAGCTGCCCCTGTAGCGCCGGAGGTAGCTCCGCTGGATTCTGCCGCTTCAAGGACGAGCATCGGCTTTGTCCACCAGCCGGACTCTATCTTGCTAAGACCGGACATAAGCCACTTGTAACCGAGGTAGAGTCTCAAGGGCAGGAGCCAAAACCTGAAGCTGCGCTCCCTTGCGTGGCTGATGACGGACTCGAGGAAGAAGCCGTACTTTCTCTCGGTGTGGAACAGCTGATGGTTCAGGTATTCCCAGCACAGCTCCAGGCCGCCTATACCAAACAGGTAGTGCATGTTAACGAGATGCTTCATCACGATCGCCAGGAAACCGGACAGCCTCGGCATGCCTTTGAGCTCAGCTACGCCGTAGAGGGATCCTATCGATACCATGACACCGTGGAGGTTGGATTTCAACGGATGTTTTTCCTTGCCGAGGATCTCGGCTGCGATATTGGCCGCTGCAACCTCACCGGACTGCAGGGCTGTCTCTACGAGGGGAGGCAGGACCTCGCCGTTTTCCTCAACGAACTCCATGTTGTCGCCAACTGCATAGACATAGGGGAATTCGACTGTCTGGCAGTACTGGTTGACGACTATGCGGTTGCGCTTGCCGACTGAAACGCCCAGCTCTTTGACAAAGCTGTTGGTTTGAATACCACCGGTCCAGATCAGGGTCTTCGTTGGGATGGTCGTACCATCCTTCAGTGAGAAGGAGCGGTCTGTGACCTCGGTGATCGGAGAATTTACGAGTATTTCGACACCGCGTTTCTTCATGTACTTGACAGCTTTTTGTATGGATTTCTCTGTCAGGGTCGGCAGGATCGTCGGCAGGGCCTCTACTACGATCAGCCTGACCTCGTTGCGGTCAACATTGTACTGACGGCACAGGGTCTTTGTCCATTCCATGAGCTCGCCCATGGTCTCGATGCC
>JAKORJ010000001.1 GCA_029777885.1 Bacillota bacterium
ATTGCAGATCATGATCTCTTTTGTCTTAATTATACTATATCCATGTCAGTAATGATATAAATGTACGGCAAAGCGCTCGCAAAATACTTGCATGACTTGAGTCTGTGTTCATTGTAGTATAGATTATTATCACTATCAAATTCTGCGAAGGATATTGTCAAAATGATTTTGAGCATTGTGTAAGATTAGCATACTTGAATTGATATATATTATGAATCGATTCAAAGGGGAAGAGCACATGACGGATGCTGAGCTCATTGACTTGCTGCAAAAGACACCTGACAGGGGCATTGAAAGGCTGATGGATGAATACATGGGACTTGTCTGCTATGTAGTAAAGGGCAGGTTGTCCGGCCTATGTTCAAAGGAAGACATGGAGGACTGCGTGAGCGATGTTTTCTGCGACTTCTATCACAAGGCGGACAGTATAGACCTGAGCCTGGGGACGATCAAGGCATACCTGTGCTCCATGGCAAGGTATAAGGCCATCAACCTGTATAAGGCAAAAGCCAGGGAATCAGGCCGCTTATCCCTTGACCGCGAATACGCGCAGGATGCCTTTAGCGAGGATTTCTCCGTTGAAGACGAATATCTAACAGAAGAGCTGCGTCATGAGCTCATGCATGAGATACGCAGGCTCGGCCGGCCTGATCATGAAATCATCGTGCGCAAGTTCTTTTTCAATGAGCCGTCAAAATCGATAGCCAAAAGGCTCAATATGACGGTTTCCGCAGTCGATACGAGGACTCACCGCGCTCTTAAAAAATTAAAAGAGAGATTGGGAGGTCATATGTTATGAAAAAAAACCTTCGGGATATTATGGACGAGGCAAACGTACGGGATGTAGACGTAATAATCGAAGAATCGATGGGAAAAGTCGGGCCGGAAGGCCTGTCGGCAGACAATATCAGGGCTAAGGTTTTGCAAAAGACCGGAATAGGTCCCGCAGATCCGGTAAAATACAAAAAGCGCAGGTTCAACGGATGGCAAAGGTATGCGGCAGTCGCTGCCTGTCTCGTTTTCATTGTATCTATAGGAATTGGGACTTCACTTATGTTGAATGATAAAAGCAAGGGATCCGATGTCATCAGGGGCGAAGATGAATTTCCCTACGATCCGGACGAAATAATCTGGGGTGACCAGCCGCCATTTGGCGAGGACGACTGGATCGAATGGAATGGCCTGAACCTATCCTATAGGCTTTATGATACTATAACGTCAAACGAGGATGGAGATGCAATATTTGCAGTCTTGGTCACAAGGATCGGCGAATCAGACCGAGACAGCTTTGTTCACAACGGTAAGACCATTGCGGAGTATCAGACAGAAGCGAGCAGGCTGTCCGAGCTCGGGTACAAGCTGCTGGAGCTGCAGAAGGCCGGCCATTGGCTGAAATACGGTGAAGCCCTGTATACGACCGGTACCCCGGATGGTGAAAAGTGGACCAAGGAGCTATATGATGAAACTGTGAAATTCTATGGCGGGGACCTGCTTGCGAAATATATCGTGGACGGCGAGCTGCTGAAAGACAAGATAAATGAAGACTTGGCTGCGCTAGAAATCGAAAGAACGCTCGCTGAAGCAGCTCTTTCCGAAGCCATACAGGCATACAAGTCCCAAAATGCGATCAGTGACAAAAAAGAGTTTGAAAAGCAGGACATGCCTGTAAAAATCATCAATGACAAGCTGTATATATTTGTTACCGAAGCCCAGCTCTCAGAGTTGAAGCTGAAGGATGCATCAAAGTATTTATTCAGCCTGGGGACTAGAAGCGACAAGACCGATGATCCTGTCCCTCCGCCTGTAGAGTAGTAGGATGTTATGGGTACCCCCAGGTTCTTTACTAAACGAAATTAATCGACCTCTCACACCACCGTACGTACCGTTCGGTATACGGCGGTTCATTAGGAATTATGCACAATCTGATATCTTTGGGATAAACTCTTGTAACCAATACTATCAAAGTATTTGTTAGTAAGGGTCGAACTAAGAATAGGGCTGCTGGATGTCCTCCAGTAGCCTTTCCTTGTATTAGCGTATTCCCAAGCTTTGCGGTTATCTATGCCAAGCCTCACCAAGTTGTCGTGCCTGGTCTTTATTCGCTTCCACTGTTTCCATATACAAGCTCTTAGCCGTCGCCTGATCCATTCATCAAGGGAGTTCATGCGGTTTCTGGCGTTTGCCAGCCCAAAGTAGTTTACCCATCATGTTGTTATCAGGTTTAGCCTTTGGATTCTTACCGATATGCTTATCCCTTTATTGCGATTAGTGACTTCTCTTACCTTATCCTTGAACCTTTTGATGGATTTCTCGTGGATCCTGATTCCTACTCCGTCTTTGCTGCAATAAAATGAGAATCCCAGGAATTTTCTTCTCCACGGTCTGTCTACTGCGCTTTTCAATTCATTTACTTTAAGCTTAAGCTTTGTTTCAATGAATCCCTTTATGCTTTTCATTACCCTGGTCCCTGCCGACCTGCTTCTGACATATATATTGCAGTCTGTCAAGCACAGTGGGTATCCCTAGTTGTCTGGTTCCACCTTCCGGTTTAGGGATTTCTACTCTGCGTACCGGTTGTGGTTGTGGCTGTGTTCAAATAGTGATAAAGCCCGGATCTTGCTGAAAAGTAGTTATTTATCTCTATGCGTATCTCGGCCCATTCTTCTGTGGTTTTATATACGATCGGTGAGTTGTTCCATTCGAACAGTGTCGGATTTGAGGAGTGCAGCAGCCTGAGCGCCTTCTGCAAGTCCCAGCCGTTTATGTCCAGCCTTTCATCCAGCTGCCACTCGATCACATCCCGGGTTTTCTCAAGCTTCAGATAATACTCCGCTGGGCGGACATATATAAAGCGAACATCATAATCCGAATCCGGAGATGCAAATCCCCAAGCCCTGCTGCCAGACTCTACTGCATGCAAAATGGTGACCTGTTCTTTCTGCTCTATTTCTCTCAGTTTTTCAATGATAACATCACGCATTTAATATCCACCTGCCCCCCTGGTAGTTCATCTCTCCCAGGATACCTGTATCAACTCATCCAGCATGGATTATAAAAATCAGCAGGAACATCGACAGGAGAGAACCTGCATTAAAAATGCCTTTCATTTCGCAGCACCATCTAAAAGCAAAACCGCAAGCTTGAGCTCGCGGCTTCTTTTTGCGGACCATGCCGCAACTTTGGCGGAGAGGGCGGGATTCGAACCCGCGTGCGCTTGCGCGCAAACTGATTTCGAGTCAGCCCCGTTATGACCACTTCGATACCTCTCCATATATTGTTAGCATTTTAATTTCATGCTTGATTATTCTAACACAGTATATGCTGGATTTTCAACTGGAAAATGTTTTGCCGAACCTATCTTTTCTGTTTGAAATATTCCTTCATTATCCGGGAGCATTCCTCTGCCAGAATGCCTTCTGTAACCTCGGCCCTGTGGTTGAACCGCTCATCAATCAGCAGGTTGTACAGGCTGCCTGCGCAGCCCGCCTTGGGGTCCCTGGCCCCGAAAACCACCCTGCGTATCCTGGCTTGGAGGATCGCCCCGGCACACATGGGACAGGGCTCGATCGTAACATATAGATCACAGCCTGACAGTCGCCAACCGCCCAGGGTACGAGCAGCATCCCGGATCGCAGCGATTTCGGCATGGAGCGTGGGATCCTTCTCTGTCTCCCTAAGGTTGTGTCCCCTGCCAATTATGGTTCCGTCCTTTACGATCACAGCCCCTATGGGCACCTCGTCAAGCTCATAGGCCTTACGGGCTTCCCACAAGGCCTGCTCCATAAACCTTTCATCCTGTTCAAGCATTTCCTACCCTGTCCTTGTAGAGTTCCTGGACCTCCCTGTAAGCCTCCGGCGTGCCTATATCAAAGCATGTGCCTTTGAACTCATAAGCATACACGGGCTGCCTTTTGCACAGCCATGCAGGCAAGTTGCCCGGAGCATCAGGATTGTTGCCTTCGGCCAGATACTGGTCGAGCTTCTTCAACGTCTCTTTTTTATAGATGTATATGGCAAAGGCACCTATATCCGATTTGGGGTTTTTGGGCTTCTCCTCGAAATCAAGTATCCTGCTGTTCTCGTCCATCACCACTATGCCAAAGCGGCCGGTGTCTTCACGGGGTATACGTTTGACGCAAATGCAGTCGCTGTCGACCTGCCTGTAAAAGTCATAGAAGCTTGCAAGCGAAAAATCCATCAGGTTGTCTCCGGCAAGCACGATGATATCGTCAGCTATATTCGCCCTGTCTATCACAAACTTAAGATCACCGAGAGCGCCCTTCCTGTTATCCTCTGAGGTGGTCCCGTCATTATAGACCGTGATGGGAAGGCTGCCTCCCCTGTCTTTCTTCCAGTCTTCAAAATGGGTGTAGAACCTGTCGTTGGTGACCACAAAGATCTCATCCACGGCCGGTATTTTCTCAACATTATCCAGTATGTGGTCCAGGATGGTCTTATTACCAACCTTGAGCAGCGCCTTCGGCATGTTTTTTGTCAGCGGATACAGCCTTGTGGCATAGCCCGCTGCAAGTATAATGGCTTTCACTTTCTGAAAACCCCTTTCTTCTTTAGTTGGGTCTGGTCCGGTGAATTATATCTTACTATATTTGCAAATATTATTCAACTTGCAGGGAGAAGAGGACAGGGTCAATATACCCACTAACAGGCTAAAGGAGCTCCCTGCGAAGCTGCTCCCCGCTCTTGGGTGACAAGTAGGCCGGAGGAACATCAAATATTGTCAATGCGCCGACCCTGCCTTCTTTGTTGAGCCTGTATACCGCCCTGGCATAGGCGACCAGGACGCTTGCGGAAAACTCCGGGTTGCTCTCCAGCTTGAGCGAAAATTCGTATATGTTTGTAGTGTCCTTGTTTGCTCCCGTTTTGCCGCTCCTTATGACGAACCCGCCGTGAGCCATGGACGAGTGGTCCCTTTTAAGCTCTTCCTCAGATATAAAATGCACTATCGTATCATAGTCTGCGAAGTAATTGGGCATAGTCTTTATTTCATTCTCTATCCTTGCCTTATCGGCCCCTTCCTCAGCGACCACGAAGCATTCCCTGGTATGCTTCTCCCGGGTAGTCAGCTCTGGGTTCTCCCCTGCCCTGACCCTGTCCATTGCTTCTTCAACAGGGATGGTATATTGGATGGCATTTTTGACGCCGGCGACCCTGCGGATGGCATCCGAGTGTCCCTGGCTTACCCCTTTCCCCCAAAAGGTGTAGGTAGCGCCGTCAGGCAAGACTGCTTCAGATATAAGGCGGTTCAATGAAAAAAGACCGGGGTCCCAGCCTACGGATATGATGCTCGTATGCCCCGACATCCGGGCCGCATCGTCGACCGCGCTGAAGTATTCCGGTATCTTAGCATGGGTATCGAAGCTGTCAACTGTGTTGAACATGGCAGCCAGGTCAGGTCCCTGCCTGGGCAGGTCTTTGGCAGAGCCGCCGCACAAGAACATCACGTCTATCTTGTCCTTGTAGTCCTGCACCTTATCCATCGGCAATACAGGGATATTGTCATCCAGCAGCCTCACATCCTGTGGCGGCCTGCGTGTGAAGACCGCGACAAGCGCCATGTCCGGGTTTTGCTTTAGCGCCGCATCGACCCCTTTGCCAAGGTTTCCATAGCCTGCTATACCTACTCTGATTACTGCTGACATTTGAACACCTCCTATAAAACTTATACAATAAAAATATTTTCAGAGAAGATTCAATATACCTTTGTGACTTAGTCACATACATATTTTTTTGAATAGCTATAATCAGAAACAGAAGAGC
>JAKORJ010000123.1 GCA_029777885.1 Bacillota bacterium
CGTATAGGACTCGTGGACCTCGTTGTTGCCGGACCATATCGCCAGACAGGCCTGATATCCCAGGCGCTTTGTCTGGTATTCGGCCTCCAGGGCCGCTTCATGCATGAACCAGGGGAGATAGTCAGGGTAGAAGGCGCAGGCATACATGAAGTCCTGCATGACCATTATGCCGTACTCCGAGCAGTAGTCGTAGAAGCAGTCGGGCTCGTACAGGCCGCCGCCCCATACCCTGAGCATGTTGAAGTTGCAGTTGGCCGCCTCCCTGACCAACTTCTCGTATTTTTCCTTCGGGATGCGCAGGTAGACGGAATCCGCCGGCACCCAGTTGCCGCCCTTGCAGAAGATCCTCTTGCCATTGACTATGACATTGAAATTTCTTGAGCCGTCAGCCAGCTTGCTCTGGTCAATGGTGATCGTCCGAATGCCGATTTTCTTGTCCGGCATCCGGTTTTCATGACCCCTGCATGTTACACTGGCTGATACGGTATAAAGGGGCTGGGCGCCGCTGCCGTTTGGCCACCAGAGCTTTGGATCCCGGATCTCTATCTCATCATCGATGAAATTCACTCCGCCTGCGGCATAAAAGTCCTTCTCGTAGCTGAATACTGTTTTTCCATCAAAGCTGATATCCACGCTTAAGCAGGCATCGTCCGCTGTGCACATGCTTAAGTTTTCCACTTCAAAATGCAGTCTCAGCTTGGCGGTGTTGTTCCCGATCGACAGGGTGTCACACCGGAACGAGCTTATCTTCGCGCCGGATATCCCTTCAAGCTCCATCCGCCCACCGATGCCGCAGGTGGGGACGGGCTTGCACCAGTCCCAGCCGTGGGTGAACTGGGGCTTCCTCAGGTACACCCTCTGCCCGAAATCGCTGTTGCAGTAAAAGGTCAGGGAATCGTTGCGGTGGTACTCCTCATAGCCCGTGGTCAGCCTGATGATGATCTGGTTTTCCCCGATGTGCAAGGCGTGCTTTATATCCCCGTAAAAGGGACGGAAGGTGTTCTTGTGATTCGCGATATAGCACCCGTTGACGATTATATCCGCATTGTAATCCAGCATTTCGATAAACAGACGGACCTCTTCATGGTCATAAAGCTCCTCTGTGACGGTGAAGCTCTTGATGAACCACCAGGAATAGTCCCCGACCCACATGCAGTCATCGCTGTTTGTCTTTAGCAACGGCTCTTTCAATATCCCGTTTTCAACAAGCGGCACTATCACATCGCAGGGGACATTTGCCGTCAAATATCCGCTTCTAGACGGCATGGGACGCGGCTTGCCATGCCTGTGCATCTCAAACCGGCCGTCCTCCCTGCCAGCCACCTCAGCATACTGCATGGCTGTGACATCCAGAAACTCCGCCCTGAGCTTCCACTGACCTGATAAATCAAGCGTCTTCATTCCTGCTACACCCCTTCTAAATATTCATGAAGCAAATATTTATTTAAGCCAGAGGCTCATAGTCGAACCAGTCAAAGTATGCGGTATTGGTGCACCTGCTTCCCCTGCCTGTCGCATACAGGCCGATGTACACCCCTGTGAAGCACATGACGGTCACTTCCTTGGCCAGGAATTGGGTGCGCCCTTTAGCCAGCTCCTTGATGCTGGTCTCATCATAGCCCCAGCCGAGATAGTAGTTTTTAATGTCAGCCCTTATCTGCAGGATCACAGGCTTGTCCTCGACCTTTTCCCTGGCCATAATGGCTGACAGGTCCCCTATGGTGCGCCTTACTATTATCTGGCGTTCGCCTTCCAGCATCGCAACAGCTATTTCATAATGGTGCTCATTGTTCAGGAAAACCGTAAGGCCTGCTTCCTCTCCCTCCCTGACGGGCTTAAAGTCTATGAGGGTCGCCGCCCGGCAGTCGAAATGCTGCTGGCGCCGCCCGATGAAGGCCGGTGAGTCTATGTCGTCCAGGCTGATTTCCGTACCCTTCAGCGCAAGCCAGCCCTGCCTGTCGCTCAAACTCCAGGTATCCGGATAGGGATTCCTCAGAAAGTTCCATTCAAGCCCAAGGGCTTGTTCGTCAAAGTCATCACGGATCTTTGCGGGCTCAAAGGGATGCTGGGGCAGGAGGTCCGCCTCCATAGCCTCATCCACCGTACCATTCCCGTTCACGACAGGCCAGCCGTCCTTGTCCCAGGTGACAGGGGCCAGGAAGGTTTCCCGGCCGAGATGGTGGAAGTAGGGGCCTGAATTCCGGAAAGCCAGGAATACGAGCCACCAACTGCCGTCGTGGGCCTGGATCAGATCAGCATGCCCTGTACCATGTATGCCGCCGGCTTCCTTGTCCCTATGGGTCAGTATGGGATTGCGGGGGCAGGGCTCAAAGGGGCCCCAGGGCGAGCTGCTGCGGGCTATGGTCACCATATGGCCGTATTCTGTCCCGCCTTCTGCTATCATGAGATAATACATGCCGTTTATCTTATAGAGGTGAGGAGACTCCGGGTATCTGCCGCCGGTCCCGGCCCAGATATGCCGGGTCTCCGTCAGCAGCCTGCCTGTCTTGATATCTATTTCAGCCTGGGATATGCCCTGTTTCCCATCGACCATCTGGTTGCTCGTGAAGTAGACCTTGCCGTCATCGTCAAAGAAGAGCGAGGGGTCTATGCCGCCCTGGGAGACCCAGATGGGCTCGGACCACTCCCCTGCGGGATCGGTGGCCGTGACATAAAAGTTGCCGCCGTGGCTGACATTGGTCGTGACCATGTAGAAGGTGCCGTCATGGTAGCGGATCGTGGGTGCATATATACCTCCTGAAGGGTAGGCCTTGTCCAGGGGCAGCTGGGACATCCTGGTCAGGCAGTAGCCGATCTGCTTCCAGTGCACAAGGTCCCGGCTGTGGAAGACCGGTACCCCGGGGAAGAACTCAAAGGTGCTGGTCACAAGGTAATAGTCCTCACCCTTGCGGCAGATGCTCGGGTCGGGATGGAAACCGGGTATTATCGGATTATGGTATCGCATGGCTTCTGTCCTCCTAATGTATCGGCAGGGCTGCTGGGTCAAACAGCCCGATGATTTATGTAAGGCATGATTTTAGGAATATAATAACCAGTTTGTAACAATTATAGCATTAAACTATGTACCTGTACAAGCAAGCATCTGCTGTATAAACTGTTGCTGTCACTGCCGCTAAGCATAACTATTGCCAGTAACACACCTCGTTTTCTTAGGATTTCAAAAACCCGGCGCAAAGGCCGGGTTTCATTTTGTTATTCGTATCTAGTCCACCAATAGGGATCCTCCGGATCATTCCCTTTATATTTTCTATCATCAAACCTAATTATGCCTAATACATCATCATCAATCTTAGTCGATTTACCGTTATTGTAGGAGTATAAGTCTCCCATGTGGCGAACCATGCTGTAATCACACAGATAGAGGATCCTCCCGTCAGGTGCGATTTCAAAGCAAAAGACATCATCGGCGATTTTGACGGCTTTGCCATTCTCAAAGACCTTAAGGGTCCCGTATTCTTTATTGTTGTTGTAATCGACAAAATATACTAATTTTTTGGAATCCGCATTATATACATAGCGATACACATCTACATCATAGTCGATCCGTTTCTTATCTATATAGAGATCGCCCTTGTAGTTCTTTACATCCTTAAAGTATAGCAGCTTGCCGTCAGCGAGCATACTTACATATTTGACACAGACATAGCTGTCATACAGCTCAGGCTCCTTCAGCTTTCCGCCGGACACGACTATTCTGTATAAGTCGCCTGTGTCTTTGCCCTCAGCGACATTATCTATATAATAGATAGTGCGTCCGTCATCAGCGATCATGATTGCCTTAGCTGACTCCTGGTCAAGTATAGAAGCTGTATCTTTTATGGCTATATATTTTTCCGTCGAGGAATACAAGGCAGCCTCTACCATTTCCTCTACATCGTAAGCGCTGCTGATCTCTGAAAGCTTGACCTTGTCAAATGTGGACTGGTTGTATCTTGAGTAAACAACAACCGGCGAATCGGCTGCAAAGTAAACACCGCTATAGTCAGGACCATAGTAAGTATCATTATAGAACGCATCCGCTACGAGCTTCTCTTCAGTCCCGTTATAGTAGTATAATAAGGTATAATCATATTGCCACAGGGTCCTCTCAGCCAGGCTTTCACGCAGGTAGTCGCGGTCAAGTTTAGCCTGGTACATTTCGAGCGCTTCCTCATACTCTTCATACTCTTCCCAATATCTATCTACAGCCGCATCATACTCTTCCCATGTTTCGTAATCCCACATTGACGGGTATACCGGCTTGACCGGTTCTGTCATGGCAGCATCGATATCCTTCATATCATCCACCACATAGTTTATCAAGGCTACATCCGTAAAATCTAATCTGACAAAATACAGTTCTCCGGATTCATAAACCTTCAATACTTCATTGACATTTGATGCGATCTTTTCCTTATCCTTTCCCTCAACCTTCCTGTACAAGGACCCTTCCTTTATATAATAAATCGTTTTCAGATCCTCGGATACATAAGCCAATTTTGCTGCATAGCTTTCTATTTTCTCTTTATCCTTGCCGTAATGCTTTATATAGATATTGCCTTCGGCATTGATGTAGCAAAGCTTCCTGCCGTCATCAGTCACCTTATAGTTCAGTACATTTTCACCTATTTTCTCCTTGGTATCGGTCCTCATGTCATATTGATAAAGCATGGCATCCGTGTCTAGCGGCCATTTTAGGTATGTTACAAGGTTTGCATCATTATTTACTGTATATGAAAAAACTGAGGAATCGATCTTGACCGGCTCCTGGTCCCGCTTGTTCATATGCCTGTAATACAATGAAAGACCAGTCTCCATATCTAACCTGTCAGGGTAGAATATGATTTTGTTATCTTTGCTCCGTTGTATGTAAAGACCAAAAAAATGTCCGCCGTCATTCGCTAATTTTCTATAAAGAACTTCAACATCTTCATTACTAAACTCATCAAGAATAATCCGTAAAAACCCTGATGAAAGTTGCCAGGGTTGATCCTTTGAGAAATCAGTACAAAATATTTCATTGTCTTTTAAAAATAACCCATAATAACTGTTGCCGCCAAGTAATACTACTGCCAGCACAATTACTGCAATAGCCAACACTCCGGCTCCGGCAAATATCGGCCACTTTCTGACGGATTTCTTTACAGGCTGCATCTTTAACTGCATGATTTGGGTATTGGCATTAGATACCGGTGGTCTTGTACTCGCGACCATTGGTTTTGCATTCTCTGTGAGCGGTCTTGCATTATCAGCCAATGGTGTGCCGCAGACCTCGCAGAATTTGAACCCGACTTCAGCCTGGCTGCCGCATTTTGGGCAGTTAACAGCCTGCTTTGCCTGTACTTGCTGGCCCGGTGTCTGCCCGACCGGCGCGCCGCAATTTTCGCAGAATTTTGCGCTTTCTGCAAGCTGCGCGTTGCATTTTGGACATACTATCATTCAATGATCCTCCTTTGACAACAACATAACTATAAAGCAGTTTCCTCATGGAATAATGCTGTGTAATACTGCAATCTATATTTATATAATTAATATTATAAATAAGCTCATCTAATGACTGTGGGCTGGAAAGTGTATACTTAAGCCATCGGTAATTTCCAATCCTTATGATGAAAAATATACAGTAGGAACCTGGCTCTGCTCGCTCCTACATATACATCAGTGTTAGTGCAGGCGAAGGTACCGGGCTTTATGCCGATGAGGAACACTATATCGGCTTCCAGTCCCTTATAGGATCTGATGGTATTGAAACGGATCGCGCCCGGTTTGTTCTCGCCGGGCCTGGCTAACGGCCATTCCTTTATTTTCTCCATCCCGCAAAGTGAGCTTTTTTCATACCTGTTGGGCGACAGGATCAGGATACGTTTGGGTGAGATCCCCTGGCTGACCAGGCGGCCCACCTCATCCTCTATCTGTTTCCTTTCCATGGCAGGCGTATCCCATGCAAAGGTGCGCACGGGCATGCCGCCCTTTATCAGGCTCTTCAACCTGGCGTCGGGGACGAGTTCATTCAGCCAGTCATTTATATACTCGGTATTGCGCAGGTTGCGGGTAAGCCTTTGCTTTGATACGGGCAGTTTCATAAGGTCCAGGTTGGCGCCGAACAGGTCCTGGTTCGGGTCCGCGAACATATAGAACACCCCGCCGGGTGTCAGCATGCTCTCCAGGCAGGTCAGCCAAGGCTCCTTAAAGTCCTGGCCTTCGTCGACTATTATGCCTTCAAACTTTTCACTGTCCGGGAGGGAAGAGAAGTAATCAAAGCCCATGACAGGCAGGGTCTCGTCATAATAGATCCTTTCTTCCTCAGGAGTCTGAGGCTTTTCCAGGCAAAAGCCCTGCCTAGTCAAAACCCCCTTCAGGTAATCATGGAAGTTGGATGTGGTCAGGATGTCCGACAGACGGGCAAACTCCTCCCTGGCCAGGTTGCGGTTGTAGCAGGTCAGGAATACCCGTTTGCCCTCTTCAGCCAGCCTCCTGGCCTTCTCCATAGCTACAAAGGTCTTGCCGGAGCCTGCCGAGCCTAAAAACAGCATGCGGGGATTCAACTCCGTTTCATCAAGGATCCGTTCCTGCTCCTCTGTGAGGACCCGCCTTGATTCCCTGTGGAACATGCTTATCCTGTCCTCAAGGCCTGCAAATATCCTGAAGGAAGGCGCCAGCACCCGGTCCAGCAGCAGGTCTGCCGTCCTCGTATCTCTGTTTTTCCCGGCTTTATCAAACAGCTTGAGGATTTTTTCCTCAAAGAGACTCCATATCATCGAACAACAAAATACTGTCCGGATCAAGGTCCGCCGGGACCTCGCCCTGCAGCCTGGTGCACTCGGGAAAGGCTATGGCGTACCTGAAGAAAAGGGGGAATTTATGCCCTGTCTTGTCCTCATAGGCCTTTAGTATGGCAAAAGCCGCATTGCGCGCCTGATCCACCGGGTCTTTATGCATCTTTTGATATGTTCCGCCCTTATACTCATACCAAACCCCGTTTCGGCAGTCTATGTCCCCCTGCTTCACCTCAACGACCAGAAAGCCCAAGGAGGGATGCACGATGACAAAGTCAGCCTCGCGGATCACATCGAAGTCCTTCGCGGTGTTCTTATCCCTGTATTTATAGGAATACAGCACGGTGTACTCCCGGGGGAGCGCCTGCGCAGCCCGGTAAAAGGCCCTCTCGCCCCAGTTCTCTATCAACTTGGCATCCAGGGCCGGGATCATGATCGCCATCCTTTTGCCTCCTTCACAGGGTCCTATGCCTGGTTTACTATCGCAGTCAGTATCGCTCCTATTTCCTCAATGGTGAACTGGTCTTCCAGTACAAAATATTTTGCCTTCTTTTCCTTTTCCTTCTGAAACTTTACAGCATCGCTATACTTAGTGAAGTTGACGAGCTTTTTGATGGGATAGGCAACATGCTTGCGGGCACCTATAAATACGACCCTTTTGTTGGTGATATACAGGTATCCGTTGTCTGTAACAGCGGAATAATCCTTGATGATCTTCGTGCCCTTGGATCTGCCGAACCTGTAATTCGCTCCCCTGGTGAGCCTTATACTTATACCGTCGTACCTGCCTGCAAAGGTGTTTTTCCGCTTTTCTTCAACCAGCCGGACAAAGGTCCTGTAGTGGCAGCTCTCCCCCTTTTGCAGGCTCAGGTTAAGGCTGTCCACTACGGGCAGGATGCCCTCCTCCACCAAGGACAGGGTCGTCAGATGGAAGAGGTACCTGTTGATATTTGCAAGGTCGGCCTCGGACAGGTCCAGCTTTGCCTTTAAGGCCTGAAGCCTTGCATACTCCTCATTGGACAGGAGATCATCCTCCCCCGCCTCGTACGTGGCATCCTCGTATCTTTTGATATGCTCAAGGCGGGTGGCCTTTTTTATCCTGCTGTATTTCAGGCCGAATCGCCTTATGTCCGAATACCGTAGATTATTGTTTTTAAGAAATTCATCGAGCCTCTGTTCTTCTTCCCTGCTGAGGTACTTGTCATCTGCAAATTCATTGAGCAGGCAACCGAACCTCTCGACCCGCCTTTCCACCTTAGACTTGCATTCGCTGCACCTTGACGCCTGCCCCTGGGATATGTACGATAAAAGGCCCAGGCTTTTTCCGCATACTGTGCACTTAGCCCCCATTTTCAAGACCCCCTTGTCAAAAAGCCTCATATTTCCTGATATTAATTATTCTTTACGAATCTCCCATATCCTCTAAAAACTATGCTCATTTTACGAATATTTCAACGGCATGACGGCAGATGTGAATGGGATCCGGTAAAAAAAGCAAAAGCCGATATGCCCTATGGCTATATCTGGCTTTTGCCTTAAAAAGAATTCATACGAATATCCTGTTTACAAGCTTTACATACCTGTAAGGGTCTTGAGCAAGGATAAAGCAACAAGCCCGTCGACAGCCAGGTCTTGTGTGCTGCCTTCGATGCTTATTCTCCCATCATAGCCGATATCCTTTAATGCCCTGAAAAACGCCCTGTATTCGTCCTCGTCCACGGACCGGGGGTATATGCGCCCCTTGCTGTTGGCTATATGGAGATGCTTTAAAACCGGACCGGCTTTCCTGATTGAATCCATGGGTTCATTCTCCAGCCTCATATGGTAAAAGTCGGCCAGCAGGTGTACATTGGGGTGGTCCACTTCCTCGACGTAATCCAGGCCTTCCCTCACGGAGTTTATTATATTGGTCTCGCCCTTGTTCAGAGGCTCCACCACAATGGTCAGGCCAAATCCGGAAGCTATATCCCCCACTATGTGAAAAACCTTGATCAGCCGGCTCCTCCCTTCGGCCATATCGATGCCCTCAGGGACCCTTCTGGCGCCGCCGCTCCCAAAGACCACTATCCGGGCGCCAAGCCTTACTATCCTTTGAAAGGCTGACTTGAGATAACCGACCATCACCCCCTCGTCATATTCCTTGCCCACAAGCTTGATGTAGGACGGAAAAAGGACGTTGAAGGCTTCGCATTTTATTTTGGACCTGTCAACAAGCCCCACGGCAGCTTCAAAGCTTTCCTCGCTCATTGACGCAAAGCTTGCGACTGTAGGCTCGATATAGTCAAAGCCCAGCCTTTCAGCTGTGGCCATATTGTCGATTGACGTGCAAATGCCGAACCTCATATCAACTATACCTCCATCCGGGCCGGATCGTTTTGGCATATGGCTGCCCGGCTCCTAAGGAGATTATATCAGCTTCAATGATACAATCACAGGCTGTCGCCGAAATCCTGCCTGAATTTTGCTGTCAGCCTTTCCTGCCAGTCTCCGATCGCCTCGAGCCTGCCAAAGAAGAACCGCAACACTTTTGGCTCCTCCACAAAGGCCAGGCCGCTGATCAAGCGCCTGTTCTCATACAGCCAGGTGATCCGGTCGACTGCATACTTTACCTGGGACATGGTAAAGACTCTGCGGGGCAGCGCAAGCCGCAGGAGCTCCATGTTGGACAGGACCTCGTTCCCGTCCTCGTCCCTCTGCTCAGACATGGTCCCCCTTTCCATGCCCCTTATGCCGCTTGCTATGTAAAGGGCTGCCGCCAGCGCGCCAGCGGGGTATTGTTCCTGGGGTATGTGTTCAACAAACTCCTTGGCGTTGATATGGCAGCCCAGGCCCCCTGCGGGTGTTACAACAGGGATGCCCTTTTTCCTGAGCTCATCCACCATGTAAGCAATAAATATGGGACCCTGGTTTATCATATTTTCATCCATCGTCTCTTCCAGGCCTACAGCTATGGCCTCCATTTCCCGTACCGACATCCCGCCGTAGGTGAGGAAGCCTTCATACAGGGTGACAAGCTCCTTCATGGCATCTGCCGCTGCCTTGTCATTGGTGCATATACCACCGCCCCGGGCGCAGCCCAGCTTGCGGGCGGAGAAGTATATTATGTCTGACAGGTCCGCCATGGCGCGGGTGATCTCCCTGATGCTCATGCAGCTGCATTCATGTTCCCTTGTCTTTATGAAATAGAGGTTGTCGGCCAGGAGGCTCGCATCCAGCACGAGCTTGATGCCATACCTGTCGCAGACCCTGCGGACCTGGCGCAGGTTTTCCAGAGAAAAGGGCTGGCCGCCGATGAGGTTGGTCCCGGCTTCCATGCGTACAAAGGGGACATTCTCCGGACCGTTTTCCTTGATCACTTCCTCCAGCCTGCCGATATCCGCATTGCCCTTGAATGGATAGCTGCTGTCGGCCTTGAGCGCTTCAGGGATGTATACCTCCTCTACCCTGCCTCCGTTCAGCGTGATATGGGACTTGGTCGTGGTGAAATGATAATTCATGGGCACCACAGAGCCCTTTTTCACGTATGCCCTGGCAAGGATGTTTTCACAGGCCCTGCCCTGGTGGGCCGGGAGGAAGTATTTCATCCCGAATATCTCCTGTACCTTGGCCTCCAGCCTGTAAAAGGTCTCAGAGCCGGCATAGGAGTCGTCGGCCGTCATCATTGCAGCCAGCTGGCGGTCACTCATGGCATTGACGCCGCTGTCGGTAAGCATGTCCATGAATACATCGCGGTTTTTTAGCAGAAAGGTGTTGTTGCCGGCTTCCCTCATGGCCTTCAGCCGCTCTTCCACGGGCAGCAGGTCAAGCTTTTGCACGATCCTGACCTTGTGCATCTCCAGCGGCACTGTTTCGCCTGTGAAAAATCTTACTTCAGACATAAAAAATCCCTCGCTTCTTAAATAGTTGTCATGAGTCGGCATCTTTTTTAAGCAAGGGGGGAACTAAAAAGCACTCCGACGGAGTGCCTCAAGAACACAACTATAAGCTACCGCCCTGCCATACTACTATAAACTACAAAATACCTACCCATTCTACATATACTATTTTACACCGAAACTTTCGTACAGTAAAGTACTAAGAATGACCCATTGCATATTTCTATTGGTGGATAGCAAAAGCGCTGCTCCGTGCTCGTATGGTTCAACCTACCTGGTGCATTAGCTTAATTATAAGCTCTTCATAGCCCCAGCCAACACAAGGTAGGGCAGGGCTTCGTTTTCATCCTTGCATGCCTTGAGCTTCTTTTTTACCTCCTTATACTCATCAGCCATGCTTCTGAGATAGCCTTTAAAAGCGTCACCCAAGTCATGACCTGCCTTCCGGATCGCTTCTGACAGGATCGGGCAGCACCCGGCCTCTTTGGCTATCAAGTCATTTATCTTATCTACATTGGCCTTTAAAAGTCCTTGTTTGATGCATACACTCATGGCCAGGACGGCCATATCCGCAAGGTCGCTGTACCTGCCAAGCAGGTCTGCAAAGTTGTTTTCAAGCAGGGATCCTGCCAGCCAATCAGCCGCTTTGCCCATCTGGCGCTTATATTGGCCAAAGGCCTTTCCGTCGAGCAGGTAGAGCACCAGGGCCAGGGTCGTACTCTTAAAGCTATCCGGATTGCCAAAGGATCCGTCTGCCCTCTGATTCTTGCAAAGCGCCCGGAAGATGTTGTCGGGGGTTATTTTGTCATATGCCCTCCACCATTTGACATCGCTGTCCATACCTGCACCCATGTCCATGGAGGAAAGTCTACTGAAGTACACCTCGCTCTTATCGATCAGGGGCACGGCTTCATTGACCATGGCGAAAGCGGTATTGGACATGTATTGAACGGCCTGTATCATACTGCTCATGCCCCCCCTAAAGCTGCGACCGGTATTGAATCCAAAGCCGGTATCCCACTTGTTAGGCACCGATACGGGAACGGTAACGGTCTCCGGGAGCCCCGAGGCCTTATTCTCACGCTCATATACCGCAACATAGGCTGTCAACGGCGACAGAAGCCCCGACTTGACCGAGAGGTCTATGATCTCCTTTTCTATAGCGGATTTCCGCCTGTTATTGCCGTTTGCAGCAAGATATCCTTCAAGCTGCTTGAGCTTTTTCAAAGCCCACACCTTGCCCAGGAACCCGCTCCCCTGCCGGATATCCTCCGGCCTGATCACGGTCAGCGTTTCCTCGCCGCTTTTAAAATCGGCCGTAAGTAATATGTCCTTGTCTATGGCGCCGTTGAGCCTAGCCAGGACAGTGACCGGCTCAAGGTCAAAGACCCTGTCGATCGCCGCAGGCACAGCATCGCTTATACCACCCCCCTGCCAGTTAAGGCGCACATTGTGGACTGCGGGCGAAAGGATCCTTGAAAACTGCCTGAGCACCTTGTCGTCTATCCGCTCCCCGGGGTATATGAATTCAGCCAATCCCCGTCCGGCCTCGGCCAGCTTGTTGATAAAGTAGCTGTTGACCGAGGTGTCTATGCCGAAGGTGTATATACTGCTTTTGCCAAGATGGCTGCTGACATGCTTTATGATCTGGTTTTCATTGCCCACTTGGCCATCGGTAAAGAGCAGTATCGTTGAACCATCCCTGTGGGCGTTTTCAAGCGCATACTTGAGCGGCTCAAAAATCTCGGTGCCTCCCATTGAGCGCAGGCCCTTTATCCACCGGGAGGCCCGCTCCAGGCTTTCATCATTGAAGGGCAGGGACACCTTGGAGAAAACCATATAACCGCTCTCGAAGGCAATCATGTTGAAGGTGTCCTTGTGGGTAAGGTTCCTGAGACATATGTTGAGGGCACTCTTGGCCTGCTCCAACTTTTCTCCGTCCATGGAGCCGGATATGTCAAGGATGAATATAAAGTCCCGTCCTTCAGGCTCACCCGACGGCTCAAGCTCCGGTATGAACATGAGGCTCACATAGCCCCTACCCTTATCGTCGGTATAGGCCAGGCCTCCTGCCGGGCGGTCTGACTCATAGCGGTAGGACAGGACAAAATCCCTGTCCATGAGCGATGACTCATCCGCCAGGTGGACCTGGTACCGGTCGTCCCCCACGGGCAGGACGGTTATATCATGCGAAGGCGATTCAAAGCCGCTGACCTTATCTCCGGGAATGATATCGACCACGAAGGACACCCTGTAAGGAGCATCACCGACCGGGGGAGTGATAAAATCGGCATCCGGCACTATGTTTGTAGGATCAGCAATACCGGTACCCTGCCTGGTTCCTGATGGCGACCCGGGTATGTATCTTGGCGCGACCACAGTGGGTATGGAGAGCCTGACCTCCTTGTCTTGGCAATTCAGGGTGTCGATATAGGCAAGCACCAGCTCGACCTCTTCATCCTGCAAGATGCGGCCGACAGATACCTGGAGGATGTTCGGCCTGTGCTCCTCCAGCAGGTAGGCGCTGTCACCGTCAAGGACCGCCTTGCTGTACTCTTCCAGGGCTTTTTCCTTTTCCTTGACTATGCCTTTTACCTCCCTGTCGCCAATTACGGCCTTGAAGCCCGAGACCGCTGCAGTATCAGGAATAGGAAATACGTATACGACCTCAAGGTCGCGACCGGTAGTGTTTTTATAGTACTGGGTCATAACGGTTTCCATGAAGAGGCCGTTGACGGTGGCCTTGATCTGTACCTCCTCCAGAGGTATGACGATTTTTTCGTTTTCACAGGCGCCGATCAGACCGTGATCCATGTTTGACTCCTCCCATCATTTTTCTTTCAACAGCTTCCTGCCATATTCCGCTATAACCTTTATCGTTTCGCCATGCTTTGCGAGTATCAGCTTTGGAAACGACAGCTCGATCCCGCATCCGATTTCAAGCCTGATATATTCCGTCCCATTTAGCATCGGTCTGTCGATGTACTTGACAGGAGCTTCCCGCATGATCAAGCCATCGGCTTCGCCGGCATCAACACCGATCGAAGCCATACCGGCATCACTGACGGGGTCGCCGCCCCTGTCCAGCTCATCCAGCTTTGCAGCAACCTCTTCATCCGTCATATCCAGGAGCATCTTCCTTATTGCATCCAGGGGCAGGAACCGCTCCTGCAGCTTTTTTATGAGCCTGAGCCTGATAAGGTGGCCGTCATTGTAAGTGCTGGCCACTCCGGCCCCTTTTGGCGGCGGTATGAGCCCGCGGTTCACATAGTAATGGATCGTGCGCTTCGTGACCCCGGCCTTTTCCGCCAGCTCCGAGACCTTGTACTCGTCCAAATCCTTCACCTCTTTCCAGGTATTCCTGCGTTGATTTTATCATCGTTACGTTGTGGTGTCAATATAAAAAGCAGTTTTTCTATTATAAAAAACTGCTTTCTAAAAGTACAGACATAATATATTTGCTATCTTAAAAATGAATATATGATTGCCAAGACTGTTGTGGGATCTGAAATAGCCTGGCGTCTGATTTTTGATTTATCTGTCCCCATGATCAATGATGTAGAAGTGAATGGATTACCAAGTCCTTGCCGGCGCTATATGTTCCTGCAAGCTGTCTGCAGGTAGGACCGGTTCATATGAAATGCTTAAGCTTGAACCGGGAAAGCCCAGGCTGTCCCTGATACTATTCCTGAGCCGCTGTATGACCTTGTCCACATCAGTGCTGTTTATGCCGGAAAGCAGGATAAGAAAACGGCTGTCGCTCCACTGGGATATCACATCGCCCTTTCGTAGCCTGTCTGCCAGGACGGAGTGCAGGAGACCTGCATGCTTTTTCAGCTGCGCGCTGTTTATGCCCCCTATATCCAGTGTCAGCAGGAAAACCTTTGTTTCAGACGTTTCCCTTTGCCTTCTGCACAGTTCGTATATGCTCCTGAAGGTTTTCATATCGCACAGGTATGCACCGTCCCTCTGCCGTCCTGCCCCATCCTCCGGGAAAGCGCCAACAAGCGCCGTGGAGCCTCCTGCCGCTGTGATACCTTCTGCCGCCGCGATCCATTCATTTTTTCCCGACGCTGTGGCCGTGATCCAGTTGTACATGCTCCGAAGCTCTTTTGACGGCTTGATCCCAAACTGGTTGTACAGCACCCCGGTTATATACTCATAGTGACGTTGGGCCTGCCTCGTCCGGCCTTCTTCGATGAGGGCCCGGATAAACCATATATGTATATCCTCTTCATAGGGCTCAGCCAGCATCGCCTTTTCCGCAAGGCGGATCATCTCGTTATACATACGCTGCTTGTAAAGCAGGGAAAACAGGTTGTTGCAGCAGTCCAGGAACATCCGCCTGTAGTAGTTCCTGACCAGGACCACCCAGTCCATATATATCAGCTCAGAGAGGTAGCTCCCCCGGTAAATGTCCAGGGCTCCGGTGTAGCAGTTGACCGCTTCCAGCGTATCTGTGCCCATTGCCTTGTCACCGAGGGCAATGAGCTGCTCAAACCTTTCAGTGTCGATCTCGGTATTGTTTGCCTCCAGCTTGTAGCATCCGTCGGCAAAGCGGATCTGTATATAGTGGGTCGTATACAGCCCAGCGTCCGTAAGGAGCCTTCGCAGGCGATAGATCAGGTTGTGCACGGCGCCTTTCGGGTCCTCATAGCTTTTCTCCGGGTACAGGTTTTCCAGGATGCTCTCCGCAGGGATGCTCTTGTCTCTATGGGCCAGCAGGTACTTGAAAAGGTCCCAGAGCTTTTGGGCCCTTGGCTGGACCTCGCTGTATATGCCGCCGCTGCCGCATATCATGAACCTCCCAAAGGTATAGATCCTTATAGGCCTTATGAGGCTCTTGTCCTTGAAAAACAGCTCCTCCATGACAGCCCCCCGTTATCTGAACAAACCCTTGTCATGCCTGTCCAATATCATATTTATGATAACAAGGGCCGTACAATTATGTCAATTAAATCCAGTCGACAGGAAGGGCTGTCGAATCCTCATAGTAATTATCAGAGCCCCGGGGTATCCGGCATTATATGATGGTTTATGCGCTAAATCAGGTTTTTGCGCCGGCACAAATGGTCAATGCACGGTATGTCGCTTTTTGCGGCTGTATGGTAGGATGCAGGTCAACTAACAGCATTGAGCTGGTAGTAGTAGCCGCCGAGGGCCATGAGCTCATCATGGTTGCCCGACTCTACGATCCTGCCCTTCCTGATTATGAATATGACATCCGCGTTCCTGATCGTTGAAAGCCTGTGGGCAATGATCAGGGTGGTCCTGTCCCTTGATACATTTGCAATGGATCTTTGGATCAGGCCTTCGGTCTTGGTATCTATGTTGGCCGTGGCCTCATCCAGCACAAAGATGGAGGGGTCATGGGCAATGGTCCGCGCAAAGGCAAGTAGCTGCCTCTGACCTGCTGAAAAGGTACTCCCCCGCTCGGTCACCGGTTGATCCATCTTATCGGGCAGCTCGTTTATAAAGGCATCGGCGCAGGACAGCCTGAGGGCTGCTTCAACGCGGTCCTCCGGGATGTCGGAGTTTAGGGTGATATTGTCCCTGATGCTGCCAGAAAAGAGGAATACGTCCTGGAGCACGACAGCGATGTTCCGCCTTAGGTCCCTTAGGTTTATATCGTTGATATTGATGCCGTCTATCAGGATCTCCCCCTTCTGCACCCGGTAGAAGCGGGACAAGAGGTTTATTATCGTGGTTTTCCCCGAGCCGGTAGCCCCCACGAAGGCCGCCGTCTGCCCGCTGCTTATCCTGAAGCTGACGTCCTTGAGGACCCAGTCTTCATCATTGTAGGCAAACCAGACGTTTTTAAATTCTATGTCGCCCCTGAACCGGTCCACCCTTACCCCTGAGTCATAGTCCTCCAGCTCGTCCTCCTTGTCTAAAAGCTCAAAGATCCGGTCCGCCGACACGACTGCCGACTGGATGGTATTATACTTTTCAGCCAGGTCGTTGATCGGCTCGAAAAACTGCTTGATGTATTCGGTGAAGGCGTAAAGGACCCCAAGCTCAAGCGACTGTCCCATTATGCGCCCCATGCCGTACCAGATCAGGATCGCGATCGCCAGGGAGTTGAATATCTCTATGGCCGGCCTGAGGATGCTGTTCAGCGTGAGCCGGGTCAGGGCCGCCTTGTAGTATTCATCGTTCAGTTCCTTGAACTCCCGCTGCTTCTCCTTTTGCATGTTGAATATCTGGACGAGCTTCATGCCGGAGATGTTTTCCGCAAAGAAGCCGTTGATCCTCCCGGTCAGTCCCTTTATGACCACGAAGTTGGCCTTCATCTTCTTCTTGACTATGTTGGTGAGCAGGATTATAAAGGGTATGACCGTAAAGCCGATCAGGGCAAGGGTCACATTCATACGCAGCATGACAAAGACGATGCCGATAAGCAGGAATATGTCCTTGAAAAGGTTTATAAAGACGTCGGTAAACATCTCGCTTATGGCTTCCACGTCATTGGTCGCCCGGGTTATGAGCCTGCCGGTGGTGAATTTGTCCAGTATGGGCAGGGGGAGGCGCTGGATATGGGAAAATATCTTCCTCCGCACGCTTGTCACGATCGACTGGCCTACGTAGTTCATGGAGTTTTGCTGGACATAGGTAAGGGTCGAGCTTATGAGCACGAGGAGCATATATGCTATGCCCATGGCCGTTACGGAATACAGGCCGGACTGGGGCTTGCGGTACTTGAGAAAATCATCTATCACTACTTTAAGGACATAGGGCTTGGCAAGCTCGGCCCCGTTGACCGCCAGGACACAGAAGGCGCTCATCAAGATGATCTTCCAATAGGGCAGGCTCATTTTCAATACTCTGAACAGGCTATGACGCTTCACTTTCTATCTTCTCCCTCTGTTCCTTCTGGTACTGGTCGCGGTACAGCTCGTAGTAGTAGCCCCTTTGCTCAAGCAGGGACTTGTGAGTGCCCCGCTCGATGATCCTGCCATGGTCGAGGACTATTATTTCGTCGGCATGCTTCAGGGCTGATATCCTATGGGCGATTATTATGCAGGTCCTGCCCTTCATGTCCTGCCTGAGGTTTTTCAGGATCTCTTCCTCAGTCTGGGTATCCACGGCCGACAGGGCATCGTCCAGGATCGTGATCGCAGGGTCCTTAATTAGGGCCCTGGCGATGGAGATCCTCTGCTTCTGGCCGCCGGACAGGTTGACGCCCCTTTCCCCTATGACCGTTTCAAACTTGTCGGGGAAGTCCATTACGTTGTCATATATCAGGCTGATTCTGGATGCGTTTTCGATGTCATCTTCAGTGAACCTGTCATCAAAAAACCTGATGTTGTCACTTATCGTAGCTGAGAAAAGGAAGTTGTCCTGGGGCACGTAGCCTATCGCTTCCCGCAGGTCCTCCAGGCGGTAATCGTTTATGTCATGGCCGTCTATGAAGATCTTGCCGTCATCGATCTTGTAGAGCCTTAGGAGCAGGTTTACCAGCGTGGTCTTGCCGCTGCCTGTCGGGCCGATGATGCCCAGTACCTTGCCCTCAGGCAGGCTGATGTTTATGTCCCTGAGGGCATATTCATCATAGCCCGGATACTTAAATGAAAGATCCCTTATCTCCAGGCCGCCCTGGATTTTTTCAACCGGGCTTTTGTGGGCAGTATCAGTGATATCCGGCTTTTCCATGAATATTTCGTTGAGCCGCTTGTACGAAGCCATACCCCTCTGGAATACGTTTATGATCCTCCCGATGGAGATGACAGGCCTCATGATCATGCCCAGGTAGCCGTTGAACTCTACAAAACTGCCCAGGGAAATGGTACCGTCGATGACCAGGGTGCTGCCGTAAATCAGGTTTATCATGAAGCTTATGCCAAACAAGGTCTGGATGAGGGGCGACAGGAGGGATGAAACCCTGACCAGGTCCAGGTTCGACTTCATCATCTTTGAGTTCAGGAGATCAAACCGGTCGACCTCCTGGTCCTCCTGTACATAGGTCTTTATGACCCTTATCCCGGATATGTTTTCATTTATCCTGTCCGAAATGGAGGCGAAGTTTTTCTGCACGGCACGGAACCGCTTTTGGATGATCCGCCCCAGCCAAACGATTATCGCTATTATAAAGGGGATGGGCAGCAGGGCGAAGACAGTCAGCCGGGGGTGGACGCTGTCAGCCATCGAAAATACCGACAAAAGCCCCAGGCCAAGGCCGTTGAGCACCAGGGCGACGCCCGGCCCGAAGGACTGCCTGACCGCCCCTATGTCGTTCACCGCATAGGCCATCAGGTCGCCGGTCTTCCTGTTATTATAGAAGGTAACGTCAAGCTTCTGCAGGTGCTCCAGGAGCTTCTGCCTTAGGAAGCATTCCATGTTGCGGGCATTTCCCATGATGAAGTACCGCCATATGAACCGGGTGACGAACATCCCCACGGCAACCAGCACCAGCAGGACTATGTAATGCAGGATCCGGCGGCTGTCTATGACAGGCTCCCTCAGCAGGTCAAAAATGGTGCCGAGATACCTGGGCGAAAGGGTTTGAATGTATGAGCTCAGGATGAGAAAGGCTGCGCCGATTATATAGTTGTACCAGTATTTTTTCAGAAACTCTGCTATGATCTTACTTTTCATCGAATGAAGGTGCTCCTTGGCAAAATGTAGGTTCAGTATACATTATAGCATAAAAATACAGTATGGCTATTTATACGTTTAAATTTAAATATAAAAAAGCTGACCTGTAAGATCAGCCTCATCATGAAACAGTCAAAGCTTAGGTATCACTGCTGCTTTTTGAATTTCAGGATGATGAATAGCCCCGCCACGGACAGCAGGGCGGCACCTATATACACGAGGTATGACCGGTCATCACCTGTCTTGGGGGGATCGTCACCCGGTTCTTCCGTGGTCCCCGGCCCGTCGCTTGGGCCCGGGGTCGGCTCCTCTTCTTCTTCATCCGGCACTGCTTCGGCAATAATGATGAGCTTGAAGCTCAGATCGGCGCTTTGGAATTCATTCGTCGTGGTTCTTCCGGGCAGGTGCACTGCGAAGGTTATCTCCTTGGGCTCATCCTTATTCACGGTCCCCGCCATGACCGCCTGCTCAAGATCGCCCACGGTCCCGGAAAACAGCACGTTATTATCCGAATCAATGAGCGTGGCCTCAAGCTGATCGTCCAGCCTGCCTCCCCCCAGGCCAGGCCTGCTCTCGATGATATCTGCTTTCAGATATATGGGCAGAGAGGAGGCTGCTTCCCCGGTATTGGTTATTATCAGTTTGGAAGACTTGGTATCCCCAGGATTCAGGTTGTCCGTGGGGACGTATTCATCATCGAAGTCAACCTTTAAGCCCAGTTCTTCCCCGATTATCTCCAGTGCCCCGGTTTCCCTTGTGCCGCGCAGGACACCGGCTCCCGTTATCAATAATGCTATCAGCATCATGGTTATAGCAAGGTTGACTATTTTTCTGTCCATATTCCCGCCTCCTCCCTGTAGATAGATCTATATCAGAGGCTAAAGCAGCCTGTCAGTTGCCGATGAACGGATAGAAATTCACACCCCACTGGTCGTTGGGAGCGCCGTTCGTAGCCTGTACAGCCTCAACAGTTCCACCGAGCTTGAATACCAGCCCCTGGTATTCATTGCCGGTTTCCTTGCCCTTTAGGCAAACCGTGAGTTTCAGTACGACTATCTCCTTGGGTTTGATATCAGGACCTTTATAATAGATGATATTGCCATGCAACTCCCAGTGTGCGGGATCATATCCGTCGCTCTCCTTATCTTTAAGCTGAACTGTGACATTGCCTGCAGACAGGTCAGATTCTACCAGGTTGCCCTCTTCGTCGTATTCATACCAGGACACTTCCGGTATGAACCTGATGAATATCCGCTTTGTCCCATCGTTTTGGAACTTGAATTCCACCTCGTTGCAATCGCCGGGGTTCCAGTTCCCGTTTATAATATCATTGCATCTTTCAATGACCGATACCTTGACAGTGCCTGCCTGGAATTCTGCATCGGCGACTTCTTTCGAATCAGTGAACCAGGCAAAGGTCCCGCCGACGACCATAGCCATAGCTGTCATAAGGTACAGCAGTGAAATGAATATTTTTCTTCCCATGACCCAACTACTCCCTTCTTTGGTTTTTCATATTATCTATATCAATAAGGTACGCCGGAGCCTGTCCCCCTGTCATGGTCGCCCGAAAAGCTCTACGTGCCACTCATGGTAGGGGGCATGGTTGGATGCCTGCACAGCCTCCAGGGTACCCTTGAGTACATAGGTTTTGCCCTGGTATGCATTCACCGTTTTCGGCCCGTCAAGGCAGATGTGGATGCTCAACTGGGTTTTGGCCTTGCAGTCCAGCACCTGCTTATAATAGAAGTAGCCATCCTTGTTGTCGATCCAATTGGAGCAGGGACACCTGCTATCCTTGCACAGGCTGACCTTCACCACGTTGACGGGCACCCCTTCCGGCGGGGTCCAGGGGTCGCCCTGCTCGTCATACCATTGGCCGGTCAGCTTGACCCTGACCCCTCACCTTCTTGGACCCGATATTCTTTATCTCATACTTGACCTGGGTGCAGTCACCGGGGTTCCAGTTCCCGTCTACGCGCCCGTTGTCGTCGGTCTCTGTCTTGAGGCAGGCTTGTATTTCCACTGTGCCCGCTTTGAAAACAGCCTCGCCCGCTAAATCAGCATCGGTGAACCAGGCATAAGTCCCGCCGACGACCATTGATGCCGCCAGTATGAGCCAAAGCACTGCAGAGATATATTTTCCCAGCATGCGTATATCACCCGCCTAAGATCGAAAGGACCTTTATTGTGTAGGCAGCTCAGGCCAGCCCAGCGCCCGGGGAGCCCCGTTGGTAGCCTGCACGGCTTCAAGGTCAAGGTCTATGTTGTACTTTGCGCCTTTTATTTCAGGGCCTTGATACCAGACCTTGAAGGAAAGCTTCACGCTCTCGCCCGGCTTTACGATGTAGGGGTAATAATACCACCCGTCCTCCATGTATATCCAGGGAGGATCAGAGGTTTGCATCCAGCTTACGTTCAGGTTCCCCGCCTGCTCAGGGGGGCCGAGCAGGTCCAGGTGCACTGCGCAGTATATGGTCTGGTTAAAAGAAAGCTCGCTTGTATCAAAGGTGCACTCCAGGGTATCGCCGCTCAGGGTGGACTTGTATTTGAACTGGCCCGGCCTGATCGCATCCCTGGTAAAGTCGCTCTCTTTATTGGTCAAATGCATCTTGAAATTTTCGGGAACGGGTTGCATGCTCCAGCCCGGATCCAGGTTGATTACGACCTTAACGCGGTTTGGCTTGGTGCTGTCCCTGCTTATCGTGATGGTCCCTGCCCTTCGCTGTACGGCGCCTGCGGCCAGTATCAAATCCTTCTCGACCGGCTCGACCGGGAACCCGTTTTGGGGGAATATCAAATACCTGCCGACATTGCCGCCTGCGAAGTTGTACTTTATGGCATCTCCGCCCTTGTCCTGTGTTATGCCTGCCCAGGCGGTCTCATCCTCAGTAGATGGCAGCTCCCAGGCTGCCTCGATTTTAGCTCTTATATATGCCCTTTTTGTGCCTGTGTTGGTGAATATCCATTTTACGATTTTGCTGTTTGAAACGCCGCTCTTCCAGTTTTCCGTGCCACTTTGCACATTTTCCTCTATGCCTATCTCCAGCCTGCCGGCGGTGAAGGGGGCCAGGATCTCATCAGGCGAGTCGGTGAAAAAGGCAAAGGTGCCTCCGCTTACAAGCACAAGGCTCAATATCAGCATGTATACGATCCTGGTGATGCTTCTCACCCTACGCCACCTCCTAAACCACGTACAGGCTGACGGATGCCATGTCAGCAGCCTGCCAACTTAATGGGCATGCTCCCTTTTCCTTGAATATTCAACCAGGAGTAAGATCTGACGTATCATGATCATGATCCCGGGTACCACAAGCACGACCAGCGTACCCAGCTTGGTCCCCGCAAAGCCAATCAGATAGCCAAGGTAGGGTATTGACAGCACTACCTTTCCAAGTAGGGCAGAGCTCTCCACCGGGATCGGATCATTCACTATATTGGCATCGCCCTTGGTAATGAACCTCAGGCCTCCGTTATTTTCAATGCCCACGACCCTGTGGGTCGTTGCCGAACTGCCGCCCTCTCTCATATAGGTGATGATATCGTTTACGGCTATTGACTCAGGGCTCACATTTCTAACCAGGATAAGGCTCCCCACATCGATAGCGGGGCTCATGCTGCCGCTCCTGACTATATAAGCCCGGTGGCCGAGTATGACCGGCGCTGTGTCCGATCTTGACTCCATCAGGATGAAAAACAGCATTACTACGGTCACAACAGTAAAAGCCACCACAAGCAATCCGCCTGCAAGGCTTTTTACGGCCCTCATGGTGCTGCGTTTTTTCCGGTTCGGGTCGTAGCGTTTCCTGGTCGGGAAGACATAAGCTTCCGGACCTATGATCCTTGATCTGTTCCTGTCACGATCCAGTCGGCTTGGGATTTCCCTCATATTAATGAACACCCTCACAATCTAACGTTCAACATAAAGCACTATGGTTTCAGCGGATGCTGAGTATGTGAAATAGGAGCCCGTTTGCCGCGCCCATGCTACAAGCAAGATAAAAATAATTGCTCCTATGATGAACAACCCCGTTATGACGGCCCATTTATGCCCGGGCCTGTCCACATTCCGGCCGACAGCCATGTATATCCCCCACCTGACTTTTGTATATGTATACAGGTTTTTATGAGATAATTATATTCTTGCGTAGTTACAACCGGCTTTCATGCCGGTCACAACTCAAACTCACCAAAGTGCAGTCAAACATAAAAAAAAGAAGAATCGTGCAAGGACACGATCCTTCTTGTTAGTGATTTATGGCGTTTTTAAGCGATAGTTTCCCAGTGGGCCTGCTCGCTATTTCTCGCTGACCAGCTTCACTATAGCGGGTTCATCCTCTTCAATGGGGCTGAACCTGCCTACCCTCGGGTCGGCAAAGAAGTTATCATGCTCATCGTCATTGGCGGTGGAGACCTCGCCGACTATCGTGTATTCCGAGTCGGACCAGAATGCATGCCTAACGCCCTGCACCAGGGTTATCCGCTCCCCGGAGGTCAGGATCAGGGGCCTGTCAACGGGTATCTCCCGGGGCTCCCCGTTCACCTGCAGGGTCACCGTGGGCTGATCGGAATAGAGCTGGATGGCCAACCGCCCGTACCTGCATATGATGTCCTCTTTTTTAGAAGCATGGTAGTGATCGGGGGTGACCTGGTCCTTCTTTACATACATTATCTTTTCACAGTATTCCGGTTGCTCCGCCAGGTTGACGCTGGTCAGGCCGGTGCTGCTAAAGTCGCCGAGCCCAAAATCCGTAACGTCCCACTTCGGGTTCGGAGGCAGGTGCCAATGATGCCTTTTGAAGGCTTCCTGAGCCTCTCTGACTGCATTGTTTATCTCAGATCTCTTCATATAGAACACCCTTTCATTTATAGAATCAGATGATCACGAGCATCCCGTGGTAGTACCGCATTCCTCGCAGACCTTGCAGGTGCCGTTCCTGCGGAGCTTCGTGCTGCCGCAGTTGGTGCAGGTCTCGCTGTATATGCGCTCAGAGGATCCTTCCTCCGGCTCGTTTGCTACTGTCGCCGTGACCAGGTCATGGGATGAGATCGGGAAGGCTTCGCTTAAGTCTCCCGGCTTGACCTGGCACCTGGAGAAGTCTCCCAGCTCTATGTCTATGATCTTGCTGACAAGATCAGAAATCGAGGATGCCTGTTTGATGTACGGGTGCCTGCTGACAAAGCCCGAGGGCTCATACTGCTGGCCCCTGAGCATCCTGGAAATATCCTTGGCCGGTATGTTGTACTGCAGCATGTTGGATATGGCCTTGGACAGGGAAGCAAGCAGGCCCTTGACGACCGTCCCTTCCTTGTCGGTTGAAATAAAGAGCTCTGCGATCCTGCCGTCAGGATAGAAATTCACGGTGACATAAAGCTCGATATCCCCTATTTTCGCGCTGTGGGTATAGCCCGGCCTGCGGCCCTGGGCCTTTTCCCTTACGGGCACGCCCTTTTTGAACTTCCGGGCCAGGTCCAAAAGCTGCTGGTAGGTCATGTCCTCCAGCCTGTCGCTCTTTTCGGATATGGAAGAGTTCAGCGGCTGGCTGGCCTTGGAGCCGTCCCGGTAGATGGCTATGGCCTTGGAGCCCGTGGTGTATGCCAGCAGGTGTATCTTCTCTATATCCTTGACAGTTGCCGAATGGGGCAGGTTCACGGTCTTGGATACGGAGCCCGATATCATTGGGGTTATGCTCGATACCATGAGCACATGGCCCTCCGGCGATATGAAGCGCTCGCCGGTGCCGCACTTGCTGGCGGTATCGAATATGGGATAGTGCTCCTTCTTCAGGTACGGCGCTCCTTCTATCTTGCCGTCTATTATGTTGCCGTTCTCATCCTTGCGCAGAATATAGTTTATGATGCTTTCGATCTCTTCCTGCTTGTAGCCGAGGTTTTTGAGCGCTGTCTCAATGACGGGGTTCACGATGACCATGGAGCCTCCGCCGGCCAGCTTCTTGTAAATCACATGGGCATAGAAGGGCTCTATGGACGTAGCCCCGCAGTCCATGGCAAAGGATATGGTGCCCGTAGGCGCGACCACTGATACCTGGGCATTCCTGTAACCATACTTGCAGCCGCTCTCATAGGCCTTGTTCCATACGTCCTTCAAGGTGCTGCTGATATTCTCAAAGCCTGTAGACTTCAGGAGGTCATGGTTGACCTTGATGGGCTCATAGCTCAAGCCCTCGTACTCGTCGTCCATGGCGCCGGCCACCCTGCAATGGTTCCGGATGACCCTCAGCATATGCTCGGCATTGATGTCGTATTTTTCAAAGGCACCCAGCTTCTGCGCCATCAGGGATGAAACATAGTAGGAATACCCCGTCATAACGCCCATAATAGCCCCTGCCAGGGCGCGGGCTTCCGGCGAGTCATAGGCAAAGCCTCTTGCCATGATGACTGAAGCCAGGTTGGCAGGCCCGATGCCCGTGGTCCTGAACAGGTGGGACCGCTTGGCTATCTGCTTGGTCGGGAACTGGCCCCAGTGGATCGAAGCTTCCAGGACAAGCTGCACCAGGGCAACGGTGTGCTTGAAATCCTCGATCCTGAAAGTGCCGGTCTCGGGATCATAGTAGTAGTAAAGGTTGACCGAGGCAAGGTTGCATGCTGTATCGTTCAGGAAAGCGGACTCGCTGCAGGGGTTGGTTGCCTTTATCTGATTGTGCTCGGCCCAGACCTGGCCGTCTTCGCCCGCCGGGCAGGTGTGCCACTCGTTGAACCTGCCGTGGAACTGAAGGCCTGGGTCGGCGCACCGGTATGCGGCATTGTTGATGGCATCCCACAGGTCTTTTACCTTGAGCTCCTTGTTCACGCCGGGATCCACCCGGCCGCGAAGGGTTATGACAGCGTCGGGGTCCTTGTCCAGGTTCAGTACCTTGGCCATGGTATCATCGGATAAACGTACGGAATTATTGCTGTTCTGTCCAGATACTGTGCTGTAGGCCTCCCCGTTGAAGTCGGTGTCATAGCCCATCTTGCCCAGGGCCCTTACCTTTTCTTCCTCTTCTGCCTTCCAGTTGATGAATTTCATTATATCCGGATGGTCATCATCGACTATAACCATTTTGGCAGCCCGACGCGTAGTACCGCCTGACTTTATCGCTCCGGCGTTCCTGTCGAAGCCTTTGAGGAAGCTCAGCAGACCGGAGGAATACCCGCCGCCGGACAGCCGCTCGCCCTCGCCGCGCAGGGTGGAGAAGTTGGTGCCTGTCCCCGAGCCACCCTTGAAGAGCTTGGTCTCTGTCACGTAATGCTCGGATATGGACTGCTCGCCCAGGAGCTTGTCCTGTATCGAGACAATAAAGCAGGCCGAAGCCTGGGTCCTGGTATAGCGGTCCTTGCTTTCCACTACCTCTTTTTTCTCCAGGTCGTAGTAGTAAAGCCCATCGGTCTCCCCGGTGATGCCATAGGCGAGGTTGAGCCCTGTGTTGAACCACTGGGGCGAGTTGGGGGCCCATGCCTGGGCCAGGAGCAAATAGACGAGTTCATCGTACAGGATCTGCTTCTGGTCCTCGGTCTCTATCATGCCTTCGTCCATAAGGGCATTGACCCAGAAGGACACCATGCGGTGGGCGACCTCGCGCATGCTGCGCTCATGGCCGACTCCGTTGGGTATGCCCGCCTTGCGGAAATAATGGGATGCTATTATATCACAGGCGTTCTGCGAATAGTGGGCCGGAAACTCCAGGTCCTTCATGTCGCAGATGACCTTGTTCCTGGAATAGTCCTTGATGAATACATCCACGGTTTTCCATTCGAACAGGTCATAGACGGTCTTCGTGCTGTCCTTGGCGAGCTCCTTGGTAAATCTTCTTACTATCAAATCGTTAATCGTCTTCATGCCATCCTCCATATGTACTATTTGATCCACCATAAATATGTACACATGATTACACATTATATAGTGTGTTCTATAATTATAACATACCACCTATAGTGAAACAAGGCATAAATTAAGGAGACAGGCATCTTTTTCCCAAGATCCTCCTCCCTGCAAATCTACAAGCTTATGTTTGTCATGAACCCTTCTTCAATATGTCCCTTATCTCCGTCAGGAGCTCCTGCTCCTTTGTGAGCCTGGGAGGCTCTTCCGGTTTCTTTTCCTCTTTTTTCTTGAGCTTCTCCAACAGCTTGACCGCAAAGAAAATGGTGGATGAGATAATAAGGAAATCGATCACGTTCTGTAAAAACTGGCCGTACTTTAAACTCAGGGCAGGAGTATCCCCGTGCGCTTCCCTGATCACCCACTCCAGGGCCGTAAGATTGATCCTTCCGATCAGGATGCCCAGGATAGGCATTATGATGTCATTCACGACAGAAGTGACGATTTTACCGAAGGCTCCGCCAATGATAACACCTATGGCCAGGTCGAACACATTGCCTTTCAGTGCAAATTTCTTGAACTCCTGAAGCACCATGCGACCCCCTCATCTCAATCAAGTCACAGAGTTAGCCAGGCTATCATGCATTAAATCACCTGTTTTTTATGGCTGTGCTCTCCAGCAGGTCTGCCACATCCTCGCAGGTGTCAAGTATTTTTTCCATGTTGTCATAGATCTCTTTCCATTTGATGATCTCCAGCATGGACATCTGCCTGTCGCTGTACAGGGCCTTGACAGTGGTCCTGTAAAGCCTGTCCCCCTTCTCCTCCAGGTGGTTGACCTCTATGACCAGCTCACTTAGCTTTTTGGAGCTGCGGAACAGCTCGAATTCGCCCACGGCCTTGGCCAGGGCCTCACAGGTCTGCTTCACCAGCTCGGAAAAATCCAGGGCTGCCGGTTCTACCCTCTGGATGGAGAACATATCAAAGCAGTTGGCCACATCTTCGATAGTGTCCGTAATCGTATCTATTGCTCCGCCAATGTCGAGTATATCCTCACGGTCTATCGGGGTTATAAAAGCCCTGTTCAATTCTTTAACTAAGTTGTGCAGGAGCTTGTCGCCTTCATGCTCGATATTATGTACCTCATTGGCTTTGTTCGCGACATCGGCATAGTTGTGCAGGAGGTCATCCAGCTTTTGGGCCGCCTTGAGCGAGCAGCCGGCCATGTCGCTGAGCAGGGTGAAATAGTTGACTTCAGTCCTTTTACGAAACATTAAGATCCCACCTCTAAAGTTTCTAGTAAGCCGTATTTAGCCGTTTAGCTGAACAGGTGCATGAACAGCTTTGCCATTATATAGCCTATCAGCCCGCACCCGGGGAAGGTCAATACCCAGGCGAGCACCATTTCCTTGACGATGTTCCAGTTGACCGAGGAAAGACGCCTTGATGCGCCAACACCCATTATGGCTGTGGTCTTAGTATGGGTGGTCGATACGGGCAGGCCTGTCAGTGAGGCGATCAGGAGACATATTCCTGCGGCCGCGTCGGAGGCAAAGCCCTGGTATTTTTTCATCTTGACCATATCAAGGCCTACCGCCTTAATGATGCGCCAGCCCCCGACCATGGTCCCCAGTCCCATTGTGAGCGAGCAGATGACCATGACCAGAAGCGGTATCTCAAAGGTACCGTCGGGATTTTTCTGGGCCATCCCGTTTAAGTACATGGCCAGCACGAATACTCCCATAAACTTCTGCCCGTCCTGGGCGCCGTGGAGAAAGGCCATCCCAGCCGCGCTCCAGGCCTGTCCATGGTGAAACAGGGATTCCGAACGGCGCCTATCAGCATGCCTGAACACCTTTTCTATCAGCCGGGTTAGGCCGAAACCTGCGGTAAAGCCAAGCAGGGTGGAAAGTACAAGGCCTATGATGACCTTTCTCCATTCCCCCATGTTTATGGCGTCAAAACCGCCCAGCGCTATGGCGCCGCCTGTCAGGCCGGCTATAAGCGCATGGCTTTCACTTGTAGGGATGCCGAAATACCAGGCTGCCACCGCCCATATGACGATGGCGAACATCGCCGCTGCCAGCACAACTAACGCCTGACGACTGCCGCTTTCGCCGAAGTCCACCATTTTTGAGATCGTGTCCGCTACGGCAGGAGATATGTAGGTCATAAGCAGCACACCCAGGAAGTTGAACACAACGGCTACTATGATCGCCTTGCGCGGGCTTAAAACCCTCGTGCCCACTGCGCTGCCGATGGCGTTGGGTGCATCAGTCCACCCGTTTACGAACACAACGCCCAAAACGAGAAGTATGCTGAATAAAAAGGCCAGTGACAATGGATCCACACACCCCTTGAAAAGCTTGCATTAACATATGGTTCCAAAAAAAACATACCGTTATCAATATACCTTAAATCGATAACCCCGTCAATAAAGACGGGGGATGTTTCCGACATTATTTTCACTCATTTTTCGGCGTAATTTTTACCTTTTGGGCCGCTTTTTCCGCATGGACCGGGGTTTTTATGGTGATGAACCTGTGGTTTTTCAATACTGTGAGAAAAATACCCAGCTTCTTGTATAAAGACGGAACACCGCCACCGAATTCCCGCTCCAGCAGCATCCCTATTTCACCCACGCTTTTCTTGCCGTCGATGAGCTGCCATGCAAGGCTTCCTTCGTCGTCGAGCCGGACCCTCAGGAGCTCAGGCCCGCCCGTGAACGCCCTGGCCAGCCTGTGCACCAGGCCGTTTCGCCGCAGGAACAGGACCACTATGCCGGTTTGGTCCACGGCCCATTGCCGGTCACCGGCCTTTGCGGGTATGAAATCAAGAAAATCCTTGTGCTTTCCTATGCTTCTGAACATCAGTCAACATCCTCCACCTTCATACTAATAAGCTATGCCCGGCGAGCCAAATGGTATATATTTTACCCGAAAGCAGAGGAATATAACAAAAAACCGGCTGAAACGGTTCAATACCGGTCAGCCGGATATGTGCTTGGCCTATGCCTTATTTCGTTATCTTCATGTAAAAGCCCTGGAGGGTCAGGCCTTCGCCTAAATAAAGGTGCTTGTTTTCAAAGGTCCCTATATAATCATCTCCAAGCAGCCTGTTTAAGTGGGAGCTCATGGTGAACTCGGGTACCCTGCCGATTATCCTTTCCCCGTCAAACAAGAAGCCTACCTGGACCGGGGCAGCAAAGCTGCCGTCCGCCGTAAAGTCGCCGCCGGAGCTTACTGCAACCAGCAAGGCCGGCTTGCCGTCCAGGGTCTTCTTTATATCATCGCTGTCAACTTCAAAGCGGATGGGCGCTCCCTGCAGGGAGGGTATATCATCATAGCCGCCCGAAGCTGCGCCGGTATGGGGCAGGCTATACAGGTCGGCGCTCCTCTTGTCGGTAAACACCCCGGTCAATTTCCCCTTATCGATCAGGGTATAGGTGTCATTCTCCAAAACCGTCCCTTCCATGTCAAAGAAGGGCTCGGCCCGATATATGGGATCCATGTTCTGCTTGAGCACTATCTTATCGTTGAACAGCTGCTCGTTCAGCTTCCCGCTGAAGATGGAGCTGCCCACAGCATACCGTTCGCCGTTCAGGCAGTGGGCCAGAAAGCCTATGAGCTCTCCGAACTCGAATGTGAACACAGGCAGGACGTCGGCTTCCGGCAGGGGCACGGGATTGTTGTATGCAGCCAGGTAATCCCTGTTGAAGGCCCAGAACTTATCCATGTCGAGGGACCTGCCATAATACATCAAAAAGCCGTCAAACAGGTTGGCGGACTTCTTTTCCTTCAAAATGAGCCCAAGAGATATAAACGCATCCCTGTACTCAAGGTCCAGCCCTGCGGTATTGGTCATGGTCCACCTGACTTCTTTCGCAGAGATCCTTTCACTGAAATCGAACTCAGGATAATCCCGCCTCAAAACATCCAGGATATCCTCACTGTGCTTCAAAAGCTCTTCCCCGGTCATAGGGTTTTCATTGTAGTTGCGGTGGTCCTTCCTGTCTCCCGACAGCTTGTAGGGATATTCGATATTGGTGCTTAAGTTTTTGACTGCGCTGTCGATTAGGATATCATCGGGCAGGTCGCCCACTGCGCCTGAAATGCCGATCTTGCCGTCCCTGTAGACCCTGACGCCCTTTTTGAGTATGTCCTTCGTGCGCACGGCGTTTATCCTGGTGTTCTGCACCCTGAACGCAGTCTCTTTTTCCCGTATGGTTATAAATTCTCTTTCCATCATATACCTCCGTTACTGAACGCTTAACCTTTTTACCCGGGTATAGGGGCCACCGAAGCCGACGGGAAGCGGGAACTGCTCCATCTTGCCGCAGCCGCCGCCCACAAAGCTTAAGAGCTCAAACTCCTCGCTCACAGCGTCCACCTCGGCAAGGGTCTCAAACACGTTGCCAGTGACGACGGAAACCTTGACAGGCTTTGTGATCTTCCCGTTTTCTATCTTATAAGCCCGGGCAGGCGCCATGGTGAAGGTGGACATGCCCGAACCATGCTTTACCGTGTCTATGAAAATGCCCCTGTCCATCTCGGCTATTATGTCCTTCAAGGGCCGGTCGCCTTTTTCTATATAGGTGGTGGTCATGCGGACTATGGGCTCGAATTCAAAGCTTACAGCCCTTGCATTGCCCGTCAGCGGCTCACCCAGGGCTGCGCTGGTGGCCGTACTGTGCAACCTGCCCGTAAGCTTGCCGTTTTTGATGATATAGGTCTTTTTGCCCTTGGTGCCCTCATCGTCGAAGGGGGTGTAGCCGTTGCCCAAAACCGTTCCGTCATCTATTATCGTCAGCAGGTCCTGGCCGATGGTCTTGCCCAGGGCCCATTCGGCCTTCATGGTCTCATCGCCTACCATGAAATCCGATTCACTCTTGTGGCCAAAGCTCTCATGGGTAAACACCCCTGTCGCCTCAGGACCCAAAAGCACAGGATATATGCCAGGCTCCACCGGCTCGGCTTCCTTAACGAACTGGATGCTCTTTTCGATCTGCTCTGTGAAAAATCCGTATAGGTCTTTCATTTCGTCAAAATATATGGCAGCCTTTGATACGGCCCCCTTGTCCTTGCTCTCCCCGCAGGCAATATCGAGGTTAAGGCGGATGCCGCAGGTCTGCTTATCAAAGGTTACCGCCGTCCCCTTCGATGAATAGATCGACTTTATGGTCTTGTTGTCAACATAATAGGATGTATGGTGCACTATCTCCGGGCGGTCAAGCAGGTGCAGGTAGCTTTCCATAAGCGCCTGCTTTTCTTCTACCGGGATATCTGTGACGGACCGTTCGCTGAAGTTCAGGACCGTGCCGATATTCACCTCAAATTCTTTTACGATCGGATGGTTGTTGATGTCCGGGTTAGGCCTGGCCATCCGGGCAAGGCTGTCTATGCTCTCCTGGACGCGGCTTATATCGGTGATCGAGCTGTAATACCACCGGTCACCGTCGAATACCCTTATAAAAGCTCCCTTGTTGCTGCGCACCTTCTGCTGCTGTAAGGTCGTTTTCTTGAAGCTGATCTTGGTCTCAAAGGTTTCCTCTATACGCACATCGACGTATAGGCCTTCCGGGAATCTGTACATCTTGTGACCTCCTGAAAATCTATATAAGCTGATTTGCTCAGCATGGTTATTAAGCATATATTCTACAAATCGTTTCCGATTCCTGCCTGAACGAGTAGCCCCCGAAATTTATACCATGTTAATATTTAGTCAAAAACCCTTCTTAAATGTGATATAATTATAAAAAATAACAGGAGGTATAAATATTGTGGGCATTTACAGATTTAAAAGAGGGCTTGCGCTGATACTTGTGATCATCTGTGCATCGGCTGTGACAGGCTGCTTTACCAAACCTAAAAACACCTTGTCTATGGCCAGGTGGGATGACGATGTTTTCGTTAGCGAATGGGCCGGGTTCAAGCTGCCGGTACCTGAGGGCTGGTATGTGGCAACTGATGAAGAAATCAAGGAAGTAATGAATCTTGGTGCCGAGGTCATCGCCGGCGCAACCGGTGAAGATGCAGATAAATATAAGGCTGCAAATGCTGTCTATCCCTTGTACATGTCAAAATACCCGCTTGACTCCGAGGAGCTCAACCCAAATGCCATGATAGTGATCGAAAAGCTGAGTGCGCTGCAAAATTTGCTGATAAAGGATGCAGACTCATATATCGAATCGACCATGCAGCAGCTTGAGGGCCTCAACATTGGCTATAGTACGGAAAAGGGCGATAAGGTAGTGATCGCAGGCGAAGAATACTCCTCGATGACAGCTACCCTTGAGCTTATTGAAGACCTGAGCCTGATACAAAGGTATTACTCCCGCGTACATGACGGGTATATCATCAGCTTCATATTGACCGGTATATCCACTAATCCTGAGGAATTGGACGATATAATCACAAGCATTGAAAAGTACTAACGCACTATTATCAACAATATTGTCATAGTATGATGATTATACTGAGGTAAAGATAAGAGGCTGTTCATGAGCCTCTTTTTTCATCTAAAAACATTGAAGAATGTTCATCCTGCAAGTAAGAGTATAAAGGCTGTCATTCAAGCATGCGTTTTCTATAACCACTTCAGCCGGGCCATACAGGTCTACATCGGCAAAATTCCATATTCCCTTTATTCCGGCTTCTATCATTATATCTGCAGTTGCCTGAGCCCTGTCTTTAGGCACGCAGATTATCCCGATCTCAACGCCCTTTTCCCGGATAAATTCCTTCATATCATCGATGTCGTAGATCATGATCCCGTTGACCGAACACCCGATAAGCCGCGGGTTTACGTCAAAAAGCGCCAGGATGTCAAAGCCTTCACTGGCGGCTTCACTGTAGCTCGCCAGGGAGTGCCCTATATTGCCTACTCCTGCAATAATGACCTTGTAGCGGCTATTCAGGCCTAGTATTTTTCTTATGCGGCCGAGCAGGGCATTTACTTCATAGCCGATGCCCTGCTGGCCCAGCCCTCCAAAGCAGTTAAAATCCTGCCTGACCTGGGATGAAGTAATACCCATCCTTTCACCCAGCTCTAAAGACGATGTTCTTTTTACCTCCATGTTTTTCAGCTCATTAAGGTAACGGTAATACCTTGGTAGTCTACGCAATAAAGGCTCTCTAACATTTAGCTTGCCCCTTGACATGATCAACCTCAGACAGACTGATCGATCCTGATGACAGCACGGCCGGTCAAGGTATTGTTTCTCAGCGCGTCAAGAGCCTTATACAGCTCATCAAACCCGAAATGCTGTACATTTACCTTTATCCTGCCCCGTTTGACAAGGTCAACTATGGATCGCAGCTGTGACAAACTGCCACCCTGGGAAAATTTAACGTCTATGCCCGGTTTGAGATATGCCCATTTGACTTTCAGAGTACCCCCGCCAAGACCGTTTATTACGATGGTGCCCATGGGCTTTGTGATCCTGGCCGCAAGATCCATTGTCGGATCGTTGCCCACAAAATCAAACACGGCATTCACACCCTTGCCGCCTGTAAGCTCCATTATTTTATCAAAGGCATTCTCATCCGATTTTACAGCATCACTGGCACCAAGCTCCAAGGCATTCTTCAGGCACCTTTCATCAATATCGACCGCTATTATCCTGGCACTGGTGAGCTCCCGGAGAAATTGTACAGCATAGGTGCCCAGACCTCCAATGCCGATAACAACTGCTATTCCATGTCCCGGTATCTTATGCCTTGCATCGTCAATGGAAGCATAGGGGGTCAGGGCTGCATCAGTGAGTGGTGCCATCAAGCAGGGGTCCATATCGCCGATCGATACAAGCTCCCTCGCCTCGGCTATCATATACTCCGCCAGTCCTCCGTCCTCAGCAAGACCTCTTGAGCTGACGAACTCACAATAATTGTCGTGGCCTGAAATGCACGCTTCACATTGACCGCAGGAATGAATTGCTGAAGCCACGACAGCTTCACCCACCTTAAAGCCCTTTACATTTGGTCCAAGCTCCTCAATCCAGCCGGCATTTTCATGTCCCAGGGTAAAGGGGCCCCTCCACGGCAGTATCTCGACACCATGGTCTATGACCTCCAGATCAGTCCTGCACAAACCTGCACCCCCCATTCGAAGGAGTACCTCTCCGGGACCTGGCTTTGGCACTTCTACCTCCATCAGTACAGGAGGCTTGCCAAGCTCGGTTATCCTGTATGCTTTCATCATTCTTCCGCCCATTTTGATTCCCCTTTCACTGATTATTCTATCTTTGACAATATTATATATGTTGTTCCATATTCTTCTCGATGTGCAATTGTTAAAACTTTAACATTTGAATTGTGCATATACACGAATCTCTGTATAATTATATATAGAGGTGTATATTATGGGAGATTTGATATCCGATTGTGTATATCGAAAGCTCTTCATAGCTTTGCACCAGGGTGGTATACAGAGAATAGCCAGAACGGGGTATGACCTGCTTGACAGCCCGATCATAGTTGTAAATGCAGAGCTTAAAAAGCTGGCCCAGTACCCTGAAAAGCCCATAGGGGACCCTATCTGGGACACATATTACTATCAGCAGTCCATGACCCAGCAGATGACATGGCAGTTTCTCGAGGACTACACCATACAGCGTTCAAAGCACACAGAAACCCCCTTCTGGATAAACTGGGGGCTAGCTGAACATCTGCCAAGGCTTGTATACAGCATAAAGGTCAATAATGTGGTTGAGGGATATGTCGGCTTCTTATTTATGAACACGGAGTTGACGGAAAAGCACCTAAAGATTACGGAGCTTATATACCAGGCCCTTGAAATCGAAATGAACAAAAACGTACATTTGGAAAGCCCCCGCAGCCCTGCAGAAACAGTATTCGTGAAAGACCTCTTCCAGGGAAAGATCAAGTCCGAAGAGGTGTTGAAAAAATGGTTGAAGGGTCTGAACCTGAATCTTGAACCAAATTATTGTGTGGCGGTCGTAGAAGAAGACCGGCTAGAAAAGACGAGACTTCATTATCTTAAAAATCTGCTTGATAAAAATTCACCAAATCTTCTATACGCAATCATCGAAAACAGCCTGTATATCCTTTTCTCAAACATTGACAACCAAACGACTCTTAAGAATTACATCAAAGCCAAAAACCAACGACTTAATAATATACTTGAAGCCTTTAACCTGAATATAGGTGTCAGTAACGCCTTTACGAACCTGCTGGATATAGGAAGCTGCGTTTACCAGGCTGACAGGGCACTCTTGCTTGGAAGAAATGCCGCTAATAATGAATTGATCCATCTATATCAGGATTATGTACTGGAAAACCTGATGACCTATATACGAAAAGATGTTGAAACAGTCAACCTGTATCATCCGGCTATCAACATCCTGAGGGAATACGACAGCAAAAACGGCACTCAATATCTGAACACCCTGAGAGTGTTTATTACCAGCATGTGCAATCACAGAGATACCGCGAACAAGCTTTTCATACACCGGAACACACTTCACTACAGGCTTAAAAAATTGCAGGAGATCGCAGGCATTTCATTGGAGGATACAAAGCTGTGTACCTTGCTTTTGTTCAACTTTTACCTGCTTGACGAAAAAGCCACCGCAAACGAATCCAGCTAGATCCGCTTTTTACTTTCATCAATCCCGCTGAGCTCTATTTTGAGGGCATCAACAGACAGGTAGATCTCCCAGAGGGATAGTATCAGTGAAGCCATCATCAACAGCAGGCTGATCCCAAACACGATATCAGCGGCCAGTATCCTCCTTAAGAAAAACAGGAACATGCAAATCACACAGAACAGGAAGCTAAGAACGCTTACGAACTGTGTGTACTTTAGGATATTAAGACGTATGTGGAAATTCTTTATCTGCTTGTATACCTTCTCATCAGGGTTTTCCTCATACAGGGAGCGGAACTGGCGGACCAGGGAGGCCAACGCCAGAAAGCGGTTGGTATGGGCCAGCATCAGCAAGGTGATAGCCGGAAACAGGAGCGCAGGTGTTGTGATATTGATATCCATGGCAACCTCCGGTAATAATTATGATCAGGAAATAATTCTGCATAATATATACCCGGTTTAAGCCGGTCTGACAACCGTTTGTCCATAGTTTTTAGATTGGATGTCACCAAAATTGTCACCAAAAATCATATATTTACACAGAAAGGGTTCTATGTCAACCATAGAACCCTTGATTTTGGCGGAGAGAGAGGGATTCGAACCCTCGGTACCCTGTTCGGGGTACACACGATTTCCAGTCGTGCGCCTTCGTCCAGCTCAGCCATCTCTCCAGACGATCGTAAGTTTATTATAATCAGAGCATCGTTTTATATTACAATATTTAATGTCGCTTGTCAATAATGCCGCCTGCCAATTTCGTGAGTGCCCGGGCTGCCATTTTCAGGTGTCAGGCAGGAGGCTTGCCGTCGGTGCATCTGTCGCCTTATACAGCACGTACAGCCTGATATGGTCATGCCTTTATCCGTATGGTATAATATAAGTACGTTTTAACCCACTGCAAACCTTTTATATATAACTAACGCTTTATCAGGAGGGTGCACTATGGGACGGTTCAGCATCAAAAAAATACTTGACAATAAGATTTTCAACAATGCAATTATCATCGTCTGCACCATTACCTTAATATACAGCTTGTTCAAGATCGGATCGACCTTTTTTTACAGCCTCCGGGGCAATGAAATCATGGATGATCTGCACAAGATCATGAACAATAACCAGTATGTAAGGAGATCCTTTCATCAGGTCAGCTTTGACTCCATGCTGAACACCATCACGCTCAATCTTGACCCTGAGAACGGTGGCAACAGCCCGGATGAACGGAACCTTGAAGTGCTTGACAAATACAAGGATCTCGTTTTGATAAATGAAGATATAATCGGTTGGATAAAGGTGCCGGGCACCGACATCGACTACCCTATCGTACAAGGCAGGGACAACAGCCAGTACCTGAACATGACCTACACAGGCGAAATAAACCGGCACGGGTCAATATTCATGGACTACAGGAACAGCAAATACTTTGATGACAGAAATACTGTCATTTACGGCCACAACATGCATCTCAAGCCCCATATGTTCAGGCCCTTGGCAAAGAGCTACCAGGATAAGGATTTCTTCTACAATAACAGGATAATCCAGGTAGATTCTATATATGAGGAGCAAAAGTGGGAAGTATTCTCCGCTTATATAACAGAAATCACTTTCGATTACACCAAGACCAGGTTCAACACCCCTGAGGAATTTACGGCTTTCATTCAGACCATAAAGGAAAAGTCTAAGTTCCCCACTGATACCGAAGTAACAGAAGACGACTGCATACTTACGCTTTCCACCTGCACCTATGAGTTCAAAAATGCCAGATTCGTAGTACACGCTAAAAAAATAAAGGATGGGGACTAAAGCCTAATGGCTAACCAGAGGGGACTTTGTATGGACATACGCAAGCTTATCGCAGACAAGGCGTCCGGAAAAATATATATAATCGCTATAATCGCCATAGCAGTGCTCGCGCTCATACTGCTGGGGGCAAAGCTTGTCTATGACAAGGATAAGCTTTATTATGACAGCGGCAAGATGGCCTACGCCGGCGACCTTATAGAAGGCGACCTCAGCCAGGTAGATGATTGGGACGGCGTAACAGCTGATCACATCCCCCATGGCTTCGGTAAAAAATACTACGAGACCGGGGGCCTCTGGTATGAAGGCGAATGGAACAACGGCGTAAGGCAGGGCCATGGGAAGTCCTATTACCCCAACGGCAAGGTGGAATATGAAGGGGAATGGGTCAACAACAAATGGCACGGCCAGGGTAAGGTATACAGGATCGACGGCACCCTCTTCCTTGAGGGCGAATTCGAGAACGACCGGCTCAACGGGACCGGCAGGTCCTATTATGCCGATGGCAAGCTCGAATATGAGGGTACATGGAAGGACGGCATATGGCACGGCACCGGCAAGGGCTACTGGAAAAACGGCACCTTAGGGTATGAAGGCGAGCTTTCAGAGGGCCTCCCCAACGGAAATGGCATCTCATACTACCCAAATGGCAAGATAGCATATGACGGCACCTGGGTTGCAGGGAAGAAGGATGGCTCAGGCAAGCTGTATGACAAAAACGGTATACTGTATTATGAGGGTGAGATCAAGGACGGCATTATTAATGGCACCGGCACGTACTACTTCCCTGATGATGACGAATACGGCCGCAAGACCTACACCGGCAGCATTGTAAATGAAGTGTTCGACGGGCAAGGCACCATGGTATGGAAGGACGGTTCCCGCTATGAAGGCGAATGGAAGGACGGCAAGCGTGACGGCTTTGGCACCTTTGTCTGGTCCAACGGGAAAAAATATGTCGGTGAGTGGGTTGCGGACCTGATGTCCGGCGAAGGAGAGCTCTACCACAGAAGCGGCTACCTGGAATACAAGGGCGATTTCAAGGACGGTTTCCGGACAAAGGGAACGCTTTATGGTCCGGAAGGCCAGGTTTTATACAAAGGGAGCTGGAAAAACGAAACCTATAACGGCTATGGCGAGCTTTACAGTGCAGACGGCATATTGCTGTACAAGGGCAATTGGCTGAGGGGCTACTACAACGGTCAAGGCACCATGTATGATGCGGAAGGCAACCTGCAGTATGAAGGTAATTTCTATTATGGACAAATCAACGGTTCCGGCAAGGAATACTGGCCTAACGGGAATCTCAAATATGACGGGAAATTCCTAGTAGGGGTGTATACGAAATACGGAAAATACTATAACGAAAAGGGTTATCTTGAATATGACGGCTACTGGGAGGATGGCAAGAAAGCACAAACCGGCAAGTACTACTGGGAGGACGGCAGCTGGTATGAAGGCGAGTTCAGCAATGACATGAAAAACGGCACCGGCATGAAGTATTATGCCGATGGCACCCTGCAGTATGAAGGTGAATGGAAGGACGACCTTTACCATGGCAAGGGCTCGCTCTACAGGGAGGACGGTACCCTGCTCTATAGCGGCAGCTTTGAAAAAGGGCAGTACCACGGTACAGGCAAGCTGTACGCCAGCGACGGGAAGACCGTAGTTTATGACGGCAAGTGGAAGAACGGTGAAATGGCGGAAAAGGATAAGTATAAGCCTGAACCAACCGGATCACCTGAACCAACGGAATCGCCCGAGCCCTCAGAATCACCCCAGCCAACGGCGACACCTGACCCATCACCTTCAGCATCGCCCGACCCAAGCCCCACTCCCGAGCCTACCGAGGAGGATGATTGATGTGATCGGAAAAACACCCCCTATGGGCTGGAACACCTGGAACACATTCGGGTGGAACATCGATGAGAAGCTTGTACGCGAGGCGGCAGACGCATTTATTGAAACCGGCCTTAAGGATGCCGGCTATGAATATATTGTAATAGACGACTGCTGGGCTCGGAAGGAACGGGATCAAAACGGGAGGCTCGTCCCGGACGAAAGCAAGTTTCCCAGTGGCATGAATGCGCTTGCAGACTATATACACGGCAAGGGCTTGAAGTTCGGCATCTATTCCTGTGCAGGCGTGCAAACCTGCGCCGGTTACCCCGGCAGCTTCGAGCATGAATTTATAGATGCCGAGACCTTCGCTTCCTGGGGCGTGGATTACCTCAAGTATGACTACTGCTACAAGCCGGACGGTGTCCCCGGACATATCCTGTACAAAAGGATGGCTATGGCGCTTCGTAACTGCGGCAGGGAAATATTGTTCAGCGCGTGCAACTGGGGTTGCGATGATGCGGAAAAATGGATGAGAGCCAGCGGTGCCCATATATGGCGGTCTACGGGGGACATCCAGGACAGCTGGAGCTCTATAAAGCAACTAGCCCTCTCCCAGCTCAACAAGGAATGCTACAGCGGACCATATTGCTATAACGATGTCGACATGCTGGTAGTGGGCATGTATGGCAAGGGCAATGTCGCCCATGGGGGCTGCACTGATGAGGAATACAAAACCCACTTTTCACTTTGGTGCCTGATGGACTCGCCGCTGATGATCGGCTGCGATATACGCAATATGAACCAGGTGACAAAAGAGATCCTCACGAACAAGGAACTGATAGAAATAAACCAGGATATAGAGGGAAGGCAGGCATATACCATCAAGCATTGGAACGACCCTGACCTGCTTATTTATGTAAAGCTCCTGAGCGACGGCTCCTATGCCTTCGGCTTCTTCAACATGTCCGACAAGGAGGGCGAACCGGCCCTGCATTTTTGGGACGTAGGCCTTCCCACCTCCGCAGGCTACGGCTTTTTGCTCCGCGATCTCTGGCTGCATGAAGATATCGGCATATTCAAGGAGGGCTATAAATGCAGGCTGAAGCCCCATGCATGCAGGGTATTCAGAGCCAGACTGGTCAAAGCATAGTAGGTTGACTCCTAAAGCTTTATGAGGGGGTTGCATATAAATGTGCGGTACATTGAAGCGATTCCTTTTAACTGTGTTTGCTTTCTTGATTGTCATCACAACTGGCTGCGTGATAAGCTCCGGTCCCTCCAATACCCCAACCCCGACGCCTGAAGAGACAGCCAGTCCCAATCCGACAGCCCCAGGGGATCCGAACCAGGAAGAAATAGTGTCCAAGCTGCCCCTGGACTTGTCCGATTATCTCATCGGGACCGGCCAGATCAAGGATTTCAAGGCTGTATATGAAGCAGAGGACGGGATCCTTGAGGGCGGCACCAGGGCTGAAAGGTCTCATCCGGGATATTCCGGGACGGGCTATGTCACCAATTTCACCAGGCCGGGAGAATCCAAGGTCACATTTGAGGTGGATGTCCCAGGCGATTCATATTATGACCTCATATTCACGACGGCCGCTCCCTATGGCGAGAAATACAATACGGTAGCCATTGACGGCAACAATATCGGAGAGATCTTTTCCAATTCCAACAGCTTTGAGCAATATACC
>JAKORJ010000124.1 GCA_029777885.1 Bacillota bacterium
ATGCCTGGGCAGTGCCCGAACGGCACCATGCCCTATACGATCAGGGCTGGCGACACCTACTTTAGCCTTGCCCAGAGGTTTAATACCACCGTCGCAGCTATAATAGCCGCCAACCCCGGTGTCGACCCCAACAGGCTCATGATAGGGCAGCAGATATGCATTCCGGGTGCCCCCGGTCCCGGTCCGTGTCCCGAAGGTACCGTTCCATACGTGGTAAGGGCTGGAGACACATACTTCAATATTGCACAGCGGTTTAATACGACAGTTGAAGCGATCCGGGCTGCCAATCCAGGGGTAGATCCGAACAGGCTGATGATAGGCCAGACCCTTTGCATTCCGCGTACCGGTCTGCCGCCATGCCCCGGTGGGACTTATTACACTATCAGAAGCGGAGATACGCTCTTCTCTATAGCAAGAAGGTTCAATGTGACCGTTGACGCCATCCTGGAAGCCAATCCCGGCCTTGATCCCCAGTCACTCCAGGTAGGCCGGATGATCTGCATTCCGGGCGCACAACAGCCTTAAGCGCAGATAAGGCCGGGATTTCCCGGCCTTTATTCGTATATCAAGGTCATCGTGAATCAGCTATGAAAAACAGAGCTATGGTTCCTGGGCCGGCATGGGCACCTATTACCGGGCCGATACAGTTGATAATGATATCCTTTACAGGCTGCTTGCTGCGTATCATTTCAGCTAGGAGGGCTGCATCATCTGGCGAATCACCGTGGCTGATAAAGACGACCTGGTCCTCAGGCTTGACTATAGTTTCATCAAGCTTGTCCGCCAGCGCTCTTATGGATTTTTTTCTTCCCTTTACCTTGGTTACAGGCACAAGTCGGCCTTCATTATCCACATGGAGTATCGGTTTGATATCCAGTATCGTGCCCAGCAAGGCAGCAGTGCCGGAAAGGCGGCCACCCCGCTTCAAATGGTTGAGGTCCTCGACGGTGAACCAATGGGCGACTTTCAGCTTGTTGGTTTCGACCCAGTTGATGATCTCATCTTTTGATGCGCCACTTTCAAGCAGTCTGACGGCATGCCAGGCTATCAAGCCTTCTCCTAGTGATGCCGCCTTTGTATCTATGATAGTGATATCAGCATTCTTATATTCCTCCAGCAGTCTGTCCCTGGCCAGCAAGGCACCATTGTAGCTGCCGCTGAGGGCCGATGAAAAGCACAGGTATATGATCGAATCCCCTGCTTCTACATATGGCCTGAAATACTCCATGTATACATCGAAGTTCACCTGTGAAGTCGTAGGCATTTCACCCTTCCGTACCCCATCGTAAAAATCCTTGTATCCCATGGTTTGTCCGAAATCGTCTTTGTACTCATTACCCTTGAAGTTGTAGTTGAAGTTTATGACCGGTACGTTATGCTCTCTTATAAAGCTGTATGGCAGATCTGTACAGGAATCTAATATGACTACTGTGCTCATTATTTACCTCCTTTAAATAACAAGTTAGTGAGATTATATTACACAGCGGGGCTCAACACAAGTTATCAATAAAAATTTATCCAATTTTACTGGATTTTATTAACATTCTTCTGGCTGTAAATGCCATTGTTTTTATGGTAAAATCTCAGAAGGCATTAAACATAAGTGGAGGTAATCTATGGACAAAATAACGAACCAACTCGCCAGTGAGTTCAACATCAGCGTAAAGCAGGTAGCCAACACCCTCAGCCTTATAGATGAAGGCTGTACCATCCCTTTTATTGCCAGGTACCGCAAGGAAGCGACGGGAGGGCTTGACGATGCACTTCTGAGGGACCTGAATGAACGGCTTGAGTACTTGCGCAACCTGGAAGCCCACAGGGAAGATATTTACCGTTTGATAGACGAACAGGGCAAGATGACTGAAGAGCTAAAGGCGGAGATCGAAAAAGCCCAGACGATCACCGAGCTGGATGATATATATCGCCCATATCGCCCGAAGCGTCGGACAAGGGCCACGATAGCCAAGGAAAAAGGCCTTTTGCCCCTGGCGGAAGTCATATGGGCGCAGGAAACCACTGGGGATGATGTAAATACACTGGCTGCTGATTTTATCAATCCTGAGGTGGATGTAAATTCTGCAGAGGAGGCTATAGCATATGCCCTTGATATCATAGCAGAGATGATATCGGACGATGCCCAGATCAGAAAGTATATAAGAGAATATACATACAGGCATGGCTTTATAGAGACTAAGGCTGCGGTAGATGAGCGGTCTGTATATGATATGTATTACGATTTCAGTGAGCCTGTCAATAAAATAGTCCCACACCGGATCCTGGCGATCAACAGGGGTGAGAGGGACAAGTTCCTGAATGTCAAAATAAGCCTTGATGTGGAGAAGCTCCTGGAACAGCTTTCTTGTAAAGTGATAGCAGCTCAAAGCAAATGCCCGGTGCTTATCCAAAGGGCCTTGGAGGATTCCTATAAAAGGCTTATAGCCCCGTCAATCGAGAGGGAGCTCCGCAATATGCTGACTGAAAAGGCAGAAGATCAGGCTATAAAGGTCTTTGGTGAAAACCTGCGCAACCTCCTGCTTCAGCCACCGGTCAGGGACTGTGTGGTCATGGGGATGGATCCTGCCTTCCGCACGGGTAATAAGATCGCTGTTGTGGATGAGACGGGGAAGGTCCTTGATACTGCCGTAGTATACATAACTTTGCCGAACCATGATATAGAAAAGGGAAAGGAAATAATAAAAGGACTGATAGAAAAGTACAAGGTTAGGGTCATTGCATTGGGCAACGGGACAGCCTCAAGGGAAAGCGAGCTAGTGGTCGCCCAGGTCTGCAAGGAGTTGGACGGCAGCGTGCAGTACATCATAGTAAATGAAGCCGGCGCCTCGGTATATTCAGCATCCAAGCTGGGAACCGAGGAATTCCCGGAGTATGACGTGGCGCTTCGCAGTGCGGTATCCATTGCCAGGAGGCTGCAGGATCCTCTGGCTGAGCTGGTCAAAATAGATCCGAAGTCGATTGGGGTAGGCCAGTATCAGCATGATGTCAACCAGAAAAGGTTGGCCGAGACCCTGCAGGGCGTGGTGGAATACTGTGTCAACAATGTGGGCGTCGAGTTGAATACCGCATCCGTTTCCTTGCTGCAGTATGTATCAGGCATATCCCCTTCAATAGCGAAAAACATAGTTGCCTACAGAGAGAGCAAGGGCAGGTTTACAAACAGAAGCCAGCTGCTCGAAGTAAAGATGCTCGGGCCCAAGGCCTTTGAACAGTGTGCCGGCTTTTTGAGGATCTCCGGCGGTGAGAACATACTGGATAATACCGGAGTCCATCCTGAATCCTATGACGCGGTCTACAGGCTTTTTGAAGTCAAGGGTTGGTCTGTTGCCGATATAGGCAGCGAAAATATGAAAAATAAGTTGGAAGAGGTCTCTAAGTCGGATCTTGATGGGCTTACAGGGAGCCTTGGCATAGGCCTGCCTACGCTGAAGGACATACTCAATGAACTGAAAAAGCCCGGAAGGGATCCCAGGGATGAGCTGCCAAGGCCTATTTTGAGAACGGATGTAATGGAACTGAAGGATCTGAAGCCTGACATGGTGCTGACCGGTACAGTGCGCAATGTGACGGATTTTGGCGTATTTGTGGACATAGGAGTACACCAGGACGGGCTCATCCATATATCCAACTTGTCTGAAAAATATGTACGGCATCCCATGGAAGTAGTGCAGGTTGGAGATATCGTAAAGGTCAGGGTCATCAATGTGGATGTCGAACGCAAGCGGATCGCCTTAAGCATGAAGGAAGTCAGATAGCTGTCTGTAGCTATTGATTATATAGCTTAATTATTTTATAATATAATCAAGTAAATAGCGTCTATCTTCAGGGCAGGGTGAGATTCCCGACCGGCGGTATAGTCCGCGAGTCCCCTTATAGGGGATCGACCCGGTTAGATTCCGGGACCGACAGTAAAGTCTGGATGGGAGAAGAGTTGGCTTTGTTGTATGTATTGTATGCTCCTGAAGATATTCAGGAGCTTTTTTATAGCCATTCCATCTTAGTTCTGTGTGTAGATTGGTTGTTTGTTTGCACATTTACTTATTTCGGGAGGAAGTATATATGAACAACATTGACAGCAAAAGAGGCAATTATATCTTTGAGTTTAATGAAAGAAACCTGGCAAAGATTGGAGTGCTTTCAGCCCTTGCATTCCTGCTGATGCTTATTGCATTTCCGATCCCCTTGTTCCCCTTTTTTCTGAAGATCGACATCAGTGATCTCCCTGCTTTGCTGGGAGCCTTTGCCTTAGGCCCTTTGGCAGGCTTGATTATAGAGTTTTTGAAGAATCTTCTGAACATTGCCTTGGAAGGTACAGAGACAAGCTTTGTCGGCGAGCTTTCCAACTTTATAGTGGGCTCGGCTTTTGTCATACCTGCATCGATGATATACATGAGATCCAAGAACAAGCAAAATGCCTTGTACGGAATGATAGCCGGTATAATTACAACGACGATCGTCGCCTGTATTTCTAATTATTTTGTTATAATTCCCCTATATGCAAAGGCCTATGGGTTTGAAACCGTAATGAAAATGGTTTCAGAGGCCAACAAGTTAATCGTGGATATGAAAACCTATATACTGTTTGCGGTCATACCTTTCAACATTTTGAAATCCTCAGTGGTATCCCTGATAACATTACTGATCTATAAAAAGCTGTCACCCATACTCCATATGTAGCAGGATCGCTGCTTAAAAATACCGGGTAATACCCGGTTTTTTTATGTGGTCCATGAAAGGTTTGTGGTATAATACGGGATATAATAGCAACATAAGCAAGCAAGAGTGAGCGATATAGAGGTGACAAGCCATAGTTATTTTTTCCCGATGTGAAACCGATACATATAATATCGGCTTTGTTTTAGGCAAGCATGCCAGACCTGGAGACATAATCCTGCTGTCCGGAGACCTTGGGGCAGGCAAGACGTATATAGCCAAAGGCATAGTCAGTGGCTTAGGAGCCGGGGAAACGGTGACGAGCCCTACCTTTACCTTGATGAATGAATACAAGGGTAGATTTCCGGTTTATCATTTTGATATATACAGGCTCTCTGAGCCTGAAGACCTGTATGATCTGGATTATGAAGATTATTTTTACGGCGAAGGCGTAACGATAGTCGAATGGCCTGAGAAGCTTGGTGACCTTTTGCCTGATAAGTACTTAAAAGTTACCATCGAACGGACCGGTTCTGACAATGTAAGAAGGATAACGGTCTTTGCTTCAGGCCTGCGGTATAATGAGTACATGGAGGCGTTGAAGGAATATGAGAATTCTCGCGCTTGAAGCCTCATCAGTCGTAGCTGGCGTTGCCATTATGGACAACCATGCCCTTGTTTACGAAGCCTATCATCACCACAAGCGGAACCATTCCCAAATATTGATGCCATTGGTTGAAGAAGCGCTGTTATCTGCTGAGCTTGCCCTTGATGATATCAATGTGATCGCAGTGTCAAAGGGCCCGGGATCATTTACCGGGCTCAGGATTGGCATCGCTACCGTCAAAGGACTGGCCCATGCGGCTGGGATCAGGATCGCAGCGATACCTACCCTGGACGTTCTTGCGCATAATATAATTGCTGCAAGCGGGCTCGTATGCCCTATCATGGATGCCAGGCGCGACCAGGTCTATACGTGCCTTTACCAGTGGGATAGTGAGGAATACAGAAGGCTGATGCCGTATACCGCTATGTCCATAGACGACCTGGCCGGGACAATAAAAGGCTGCGATCAGCCTGTGATTTTCATTGGTGACGGAGTTTTCCGGTACAATGATGTGTTGAAAGAGAAGCTAGGTGATCAGGCCGGCTTTGCACCACCTCATCTTTGCTGCCAAAGGGCTTCTACTGCAGCCTGGCTGGGGCATCTATATGCGCAAAAGGGCATGTGTGTATCCCATAACGAGCTGGAGCCTTTTTACATCAGAAAGTCACAGGCAGAGCAAAAAAAGCTATCAGGGGGAGCCTCATGAATGCCATGATCAGTATATCGCCCATGACAGTACAGGACATAAACCAGGTCCTGGAAATAGAAAGACTGTCCTTTTCTATGCCTTGGTCGTATGAATCATTCAGGCTGGAGGTGGAGCAAAACAGGTGCGCCAGATATTATACCGCTAAGCTTGAAGGCAAGGTCATAGGCTACGGTGGCATGTGGCTCATACTTGATGAGGCGCACGTCACAAATATAGCGGTGCATCCGGACTACAGGAAGAGAGGATGGGGGCGGCTCCTGATGCAGACCCTCATGAAAGAAGCCGCAAGACTGGGTATGGAACGAATGACGCTTGAGGTCAGGGTATCCAATGAGCCTGCAATCAGGCTGTACAAGTCCCTTGGCTTTGAAGTGGGAGGGGTAAGGAAAAAGTATTATGCTGATAATCAAGAAGATGCCCTTATAATGTGGAATTTCCATTTGGGGGAGGGTGACTCATGAAAAAGAAGCTTATATGCTACACAGTTGCAGTCATGATTTCGTTGCTTATCTACCCGGTCCTGCTAGTGACCAGTATAGATTTGGTAACTTTCAGTAAAAGCTTTTACATAAACCAATACAAGAGGCTGAGCACCGCCGAGACTATCGGGATAGATAATGATGAGCTTTTTAGAGTGACATGGGAGCTGCTTGACTATATCAAGGATGGCAGGGATTCGTTAAGCGACATAAAGGCTGAAATAAAGGGGGAGGTACGACCTGTTTTCAATGAAAGGGAAATAGCCCACATGGTGGATGTCAAGGCTCTTTTTCAATTTGCATACAGAGTGAGAGCCTGTTCGATTTTAGCGATCCTCTTGCTGGCTGTTGTTCTTATTGCTGCAGCCGGAAAAAAGGCACTATTGTACTTTGCCAGATCCTTTTTATGGACAGCATGCGTCCTGATTGTGTTGCTTACGGTCCTTTTCATTCTGATTAAGTCCAACTTTACATACTACTGGGACCAGTTTCATTACCTGTTTTTTGACAATGACCTATGGCTGCTCAATCCTGAGACAGACATAATGATCCTGATGGTCCCGGAACCGTTCTTTAACAGCGCAGTTACCCGGGTATTGGCTTACTTTTCGCTGGGTAGCATAGTGCTGACAATAGTATCGGCAGCGTTGCTTTTGTTCTCGGGAAGGAAAGCGGGCAAGACAGCTAATAGATAGGGGACAGACATGAGTTATTTTGAACGCATGATAAAAAAGGCAGAAGGCCTCAGGAGTAAAGAGGATGTTTTGATATTAGCGATTGAGACCTCCTGCGATGAAACATCGGCAGCAGTAGTAAAAAACGGGCGTACCGTCCTGAGCAATATCATATCTTCCCAGGTAGAGGTCCACAAAGCCTATGGCGGAGTCGTACCGGAGATCGCTTCGAGAAAGCATGTTGAAGCAATCAACCAAACGATCGATGAGGCATTGCGCACATCCAATACTGCTATGTCCGATATAGACGCTATAGCAGTTACCTACGGCCCGGGACTGGTAGGTGCCCTCCTGGTGGGCGTATCCGTCGCAAAGGCCTTGGCCTTTGGTCTGTCAGTGCCGCTTATAGGCGTGCACCATATCGAGGGTCATATCAGTGCCAATTATATAGAGCATCCTGAGCTTGTCCCGCCGTATTTGTGCCTTGTGGTTTCGGGCGGGCATACGATGATCGTGCTGGTCAAGGATTATGGTGTGTATGAGACCATGGGGCAGACCTTAGACGATGCAGCGGGTGAGGCATTTGACAAGATAGCCAGGACACTGGGGCTTGATTATCCGGGTGGGCCGGCAATACAGAGGATCGCCCAATCGGGAGATCCGGACGCCTTTGATTTTCCAAGGGTAACGATAAAGGACAACCCTTATGATTTCAGCTTCAGCGGGCTGAAAACAGCTGTGATCAATAATATACACAATCTAAGGCAGGCCGGAAAGCCCATACCTGCAGCGGATGTCGCCGCCAGCTTTCAAAAGGCTGTGGTGGATGTGCTTACAGATAAGACCGTGAGCTGTGCCCTGGCGCTGAATATGAATAGGCTGGCCGTTGCAGGCGGGGTAGCCGCCAATCACCTGCTTAAAGATCAACTGGAGCATACAGCCAGGCGGCATGGCATAAAGCTGTACCGTCCTTCCCCGGTCCTGTGCACAGACAATGCCGCCATGATAGGGTGCGCAGGCTATTATCGGCTATTACGGGGCGATATCAAGGACTTGTTGCTAAATGCCGTGCCTTATCTGCCCTTGTCCAAAATATAAACAATCCGTCCGTGCAACATGTGAAAAATTTCTTTCATTTTTACTAATGTTATGCTTATTGATTTCAATGAATAAAGGCTTTTATGGATAGTGTGGATAATGACCTAGGTACCTGCAACCATAGGGTTTGACCTGTGGATAACCTTGTGTATAATGTGGATATAGATACAGAAGAAAAGTGTGTAAAATGCAATTTTATCAAAATTCAGCAGGATAACTTGCAAAACGACAAAAACATAAGCAAATTTGCATCGAAAATAGCAGATTTTTTCACAAAATATGTCAACAGCAGATGTTCCTGCTGTTGTTTTTTTGTGGGCTTGTATCGACAGCCAGCGCACTTTAGCAAGAATAAAGTTGAATGCTAAGGAAATCATAATATTGTCATGCCTATTTTTTGTTGCCAAGGAGTTGATTGTCGATGAAAGTAAGAGATGTAATGACGACCAATGTCGCCACTGTTGCGCCTGAAAAAACGGTATCGGATACAGCAAGGGTGATGCAGGCCCACAATGTTGGCGCTGTGCCGGTTTGCCAGCAAAATGGCATAGTAGTGGGCATAGTCACGGACAGGGATATTGTGGTCCGCTGCATTGCAAACAATGGCGACCCGAAAACTACACAGGTAAAGGACGTAATGACCCAGGAGGTAATAACAGCCAGTCCTGATCTTGATACAGAAGAGGCTGCCAGGACCATGGCCCAGTATAAAATAAGGCGCTTGCCTGTTGTAGAAAATGGTACTCTGGTTGGAGTGATTTCGATAGGGGATCTGGCTACCAGACACTTGCTACAGGACGAGGCGGGCGAAGCACTCAGCGAGATCTCAGAGCCATCTAAGCCAATGAACTTGATCCAGTAAGGGCCGGGGACATTTGGCAGTTAAGCGCTGTTAGAGGATATTCTTTATATCGCATGCAAATACTATAAGGTGGAAAAAGAATCAAGGCTTGGCACATTAAGCTATTGATTCTTTTTTCACATAATGATTATAACCAAGCATCAAAGGAGAACTTCCCAATATGGCAAATATAGAGGACTTGAAAGCATATGCAAAAGCTGTAGCAGAAGAACTCTGTAAAGCCGAGGTTACGGCGAATGCTAAGTACAAACTGCCCAGGCTGACCGAAGCAAATAAAACCCTGGTCAAGGCTTATAAGCTGACCAACGAAGAGGTCAAATCGAAGGGCAGCATAATAGCTGCTGCTGAATGGCTTTTGGACAATTTCTACGTGATAGAAGAGCAGGTCAAGGAATTAGAAAGCTGCCTTTCAAAGGGTTTATATAAAAACATGCCTGTGCTTGGCAGCGGAGAGTATAAAGGATATCCCCGGATATACGGCATTGCAGTGAGACTTGTGGCTTATACCGATGCCAGGATTGATGAATCGGTCATACTTGATTTTATAAATGAATTTCAGACAGTAACGCACCTGACCAGCGTCGAATTGTGGGCTCTGCCCCTGATGCTGAGAATGGCCCTGATCCAGAAGGTACGTGACGTAGCGGTATTTATCATTGAATCCATTGAGGATCGCAAATCTGCAGATATATGGGCTCAAAGACTTTTGGACGGCCTGGCTGAGTATAAGGGTGAAGTGAGGCCGAGGGATGCTCTGAAAGCAGTGATCGCAGAGCATGATGCGGCGATCGGGTTTATGACCCCTGTTTATGCCGAAAGGCTGCTCCAGCGTTTGAGGGAGGAGGGCGCTGAAGCCGCATCGATCATAAGGTGGGTGGACGGCAGGCTGGCAGTCCAGCATACCAGCGCTGATGAAATAATACAAGCGGCACATCAGCAACAGGCCGTTAACCAGGTCTCCATGGGAAATGCCGTAATGAGCCTCAGACAGATCCCAAGTATGAAGTGGGAGGATATATTTGAGGAACTGAGCATGCTTGAAAAGGTGCTCAGGCAGGATCCCGCCGGAGTATATCCCCTGATGGACTTCCAGTCCAGGGATTATTACAGGCACCATATAGAGCTGACAGCGAGACGGTACAAGCTGGATGAAGTATTCGTTGCACAGAAAGCTGTCGAGTGCGCCCTGGAATACCAGGATGCAGCTGATGCAAGGTACAGGCATATAGGCTTTTACATAATCGACAAGGGCAGAAAGCATCTTGAGTCCAAGCTTGCCAGGAGGAGAAAGATAAATCTTGAACTGTTTGTCAAAGAGCATCCATCGGTATGCTATTTTTCTTCTACAGGTATTTTAGTTGCCGGGTTCATGTGCTTGTTTCTGAGTATATTGCGCTTTGAGCCCGGTATGGGGGGTGTTTTGTGTGCAGTATTGTCAGCAATAGCTGCCTTGGTCCCTATCGTCAGTATTTCAGTCGGTATCACCCATTTTGCGGTTGTACATATCTGCAAGCCGAGCCTGCTGCCCAAGTATGAGCTTAAGGATGGGATTCCGCCAGAGCTTCGGACTATGGTTGTCATACCAACATTGCTGACCAGCGAGAAGCGGGTAGTGGAGCTTATCGAACAGATGGAGGTTTTCTATCTGGCCAATCAGGAGGAAAACCTGCATTTTGCTCTGGTTGGGGACTTCAAGGATGGTTCACAGGAAGTTAGCGAAAATGACAGCATCATAACCGAGACTGCAACTAGGCTCATGAACGAGCTTAACAATAGATACAGCCAGGACAGAAAGGATATATTCTTTTTCTTTCACAGGCACCGCCAGTGGAATGAGGCTCAAAGGTCCTGGATGGGTTGGGAGCGAAAAAGAGGTGCCTTGACCGAGCTTAATGCAATGCTGCTTGGCAGCCAGGATACGAGCTATTCGGTAAAGGTCGGGGATTTGTCTGTACTGGACAAGATAGTATATATAATCACTCTTGATGCTGACACGCAACTGCCCAGGGATGCTGCCAAAAAGCTGATCGGAGCCATTGCCCATCCCCTGAACGCACCTGTTCTGAATGAGGAGGGCACCCGGGTCATAGAGGGCTATGGCATACTCCAGCCCAGGATTGGGGTGTCTGTTGACAGTGCGAGCAGGTCGTTTTTCTCATTGACATTTTCCGGGCAGACCGGGGTAGATCCCTATACCACAGCCGTATCAGACGTATATCAGGACCTGTTTGGGGAGGGTATATTCACCGGCAAGGGCATATATCACCTGAGGGTATTCAACCAGGTGCTTGGCAAAACCATACCCGACAACAGTATACTCAGCCATGACCTGCTTGAAGGCTCCTATGCCCGTGCAGGACTGGTAACGGACATCGAGCTGATAGACGGCTATCCGGCTAGCTACATGTCTTATTCTATGAGGCTTCACAGGTGGGTCAGAGGTGACTGGCAGCTGCTGCCCTGGCTTGGCTCCTATGTAAGGAACAGGGCCGGTGAAAGGGTAAAAAACCAGATCAATACGCTATCAAAATGGAAAATGTTGGATAATCTAAGGCGTAGCCTTATGTCGCCCGCCTTGTTTCTGATGCTTATCCTGGGTCCCTCTGTATTGCCGGACCCTTTTTGGGCTTGGATCGCCCTGGCTATGACGACTCTTATCCTGCCGCTCACCATTGATCTGACAGGCACCCTTTTTGCCAGACGCCGGGAGATAAGAAACCCTGTAAAGCTTTCTGACATATTTTGCAATACCGGTAGCCTGTTTTGGCAGGCAGTCCTTTCTTTTGTGTTTTTAAGTCACCAGGCATGGCTGATGACTGATGCCATAATTAGGACCCTGTGGCGGCTTTTTGTGAGCCATCGCAATATGCTGGAATGGGTCACTGCTGCCGATGCAGAATCCAGGTTCAAAGGTACCCTGCCCGATTATTGGAGAAAGATGGGGAGGTCTGTTGCTGCTACCATTGTCTTGCTTGCTGCGGCAGTATTGATCAAGCCGGGTATCTGGCCTGCAGCCTTTATCATGGCAGTAGTCTGGTCGACCTCACCTGTTGTTGCTTACAGAGTAAGCAAGCCAAAGGTCAGGCGCATGCCCAGGCTTTCGGATGAACAGATTTTAAAGCTCAGGGCCATTGCCAGGAAGACATGGCGTTACTTTGACCTACTGGTCAATGAGCAAAGCAACTGGCTGCCTCCGGACAATTTTCAGGTAGAGCCTCCGACGGGCGTAGCCCACAGGACATCACCAACCAACATCGGCATGCATTTGATGTCGATCCTGGCAGCAAGAGATCTGGGTTACCTGACTACGCTGGAGGTTGTCAAGCGCATAAGCAAAACCATAGGCACCATGCAGCGCCTTGAAAAATGGAAAGCGGGGCATTTTTACAACTGGTACAACATACTGACCCTGGAACCCTTGAAACCGTTGTATGTATCGACCGTAGACAACGGAAACCTGGTCGCATACCTGATAACTATAAACCAGGGGATAAAAGAGCTGCTGAAGCGGCCTTTGATCGGCAAGGAGTGTGTCCTGGGGCTCAGGGATGTTTTGATAGCTGATTGCGAGAAGGATTTGGAGCACCAAAGCCTGCTCAACATGATGCTAACTGCGGAAAACATCAGCGCTGTAGAGTGGCAGATGCTCCTGGATGATCTGAAGGGCCAGTGCAAGGAACTGGATGAGCTGATCATCAGGTATGAAGAAGAAATAGACCTGTTCATACCATGGGTAAAGCTGCTTCAAAAGATACCTTCGATGCTGCTGAATGAAAAGGGCGTATACCGGGAAGCATCCCAGAGGTTCAAGCAGCTGCTCGACAAGCTGAATGAGAATATTGCGCTGCAAAACCTTCTGGAAAATTACCTTGAGATCTTGAAGTCCCTGTCAGAGACCATGGCATCGCTGCGTAGGGATGCATACAAGAGCCCCGGATATCAGGATGCAAGATCATGGCTTAAGCAGCTGGAGCTCTCCCTGGCGAACTCCTATACGAATATCAAGAGCTTTGCCTCAGACTGCACTGAACTGCTTAGAACCATAGATTCCATGATCAAGGAAACGGACTTCAGCCTGCTTTATGACGAGAAACGTGAGCTCTTCACGATCGGATTCAATGTCGAAGAGGGCCAGGTCACGAAGTCATATTATGACCTGCTGGCTTCTGAAGCAAGGCAGGCCAGCTTTATAGCGATCGCCAAGGGTGACGTGCCCCAAAAGCACTGGTTCAAGCTGGGGCGATCCCTCACCCTGGCTGGTAATCTTCGCGTCCTTATATCATGGAGCGGCACGATGTTTGAATACCTCATGCCGCTGCTAATAATGCGGAATTATGAAAACACCCTGCTTGACGAGACCTATTCCGCGGTCGTCCAGGTGCAAAGGCAGTACACGGACCAGCGGCACATACCCTGGGGTATATCCGAGTCAGGATTCTATGCCTTCGACCTGCATCTGAACTACCAGTACAAGGCCTTCGGCGTGCCCCAGCTCGGCCTTAAGCGGGGCCTTATAAACGATCTTGTGATAGCTCCTTATGCTACGATGCTGGCCTTGCCCATTGAGCCGGATTATGCCTATAAAAATATTGAAGCGCTCTACTCAGAAGGCATGCTGGGCAGGTTTGGCCTGTATGAAGCAATTGATTATACACCGGAGCGTTTGCCCAAGAAGAAAAGGAGCATCGTGGTCAAGAGCTTCATGGCTCACCATCAGGGCATGAGCTTTATCGCCATCAACAACTATTTGAATAAAAATATCATGCAAAACCGGTTCCACTCCGCTCCCATGGTGAAGGCCACGGAATTGCTGCTGCAAGAGCGGATGCCAAGGTCAGATGTTTACATCAAGGAATATGTAGAATCAGAAATCATCGACCTTGAGCAAAACAGGCGGGATCAGGAGATACGCGCAAGAAGGGTGTTCACTGATCCCAATACGCCCATACCTGAAGTAAACATCCTGTCCAATGGCAATTACACCGTGATGTCGACCAACAGCGGAGGGGGGTACAGCCAGTATGCAGGACAGGCTGTATCCAGGTGGCGGGCCGATGCAACCAGGGACCACTGGGGCATGATATTTTACATCAAAAACCTGAACTCAGATAATTTCTGGTCAGCAGCCTACAATCCGGTCGGCATAATACCGGAGGACTACAAGGTCGTATTTGAAACTGACAAAACCATATATAAGAGAAAGGACGGCAATATAGAAACCCTAACCGAGATCGTGGTTTCACCGGAATTTGACGGTGAAGTCAGGCGCATTACCCTGATCAACCACAGCGAGAGCAGCAGGGTACTGGAAGTTACCAGCTATTTTGAAGTCGTACTGACATCCGCCAGTGCAGATATGGCTCATCCGGCTTTCAGCAATCTGTTTATCCAGACAGAGTATCTGGCCGAATATGACGCCCTGCTGGCTACCAGGAGACCCAGGGTAAGGTCTGATAAAAGCCTTTGGCTGCTACATACGGCAGTAGTGGAAGGCGAACAGATAGGAAGGACCCAGTACGAGACCGACCGTTCCAAGTTTATAGGCCGGGGCAGGAATACATCAAACCCGCAGGTCATGGAACCTGAGTTTCCCTTATCCAACACGACGGGCGCTGTGCTAGACCCTATAATGAGCATTAGAAAACGTATACGTCTCCAGCCTGGCGGCACAGCCCGGATTTCATATATCACTGCGGTTGCGGACACGCGGGAAGGGGTCGTAGCGCTGGCCAGGGAATGCATGAACACCAGTGTGTCCGACAGGAGCTTCGAGCTGGCCTGGACCCATTCCCAGGTAGAGCTGAGATATCTGAACATGACCGCAAGCCAGGCCAACATCTATCAGACGCTCGCAGCGCAAATACTGTACCAGGCTCCCGCGGATGGTTGGAAGCAGGAAATGATCGCTGAAAATAATAGGGGACAGACCGCCCTTTGGTCCTATGGCATATCGGGCGACTTGCCGATAGTTGTCGTAAGGTTGAGCAGGCTTGAGCATACTGAGCTTGCCAAGCAGATGCTGACGGCCCATGAATACCTGAGGCTTAAGGGTTTGTACTTCGATATGGTCCTGCTGAATGAATATGGCAACAGCTACGAGCAGCCCTTGCAGGACAAGCTTAATGAAATCATTTCAATAAGCCACGCAAGAAACCTTTTGGATAAGGTGGGCGGCGTTTTTCTGCTGCAAAGTAGCAACATACCCCAGGAAGACATCAGGCTCCTGTTTGCTGCTGCTAGGCTGAACCTCAGCGGGGATGGCGGCACACTGGTTACCCAGCTGGAGCTAAGGGCAGGCCGTACACCGCTTGAAAGGATCAAGGGCCGTAAAGCTGACTATAAGCTGCTTGAGCAGGCAAAGCTCGAGGTACCTACAGACTTGCAGTTCTTCAACGGCATAGGCGGCTACAGCAAGGATAACCGTGAGTATGTCATATGCATAAACAGCAATACCATAACGCCCCTGCCATGGAGCAACATAGTGGCCAATCCCGATTTTGGGTTTTTGATAACAGAATCAGGGGCTAGCTATACCTGGTGCAAGAACAGCCGGGAAAACAAGCTGACGCCGTGGTCCAATGACCCTGTAACCGACCCTTCGGGCGAGGTTTTATATATCAGGGATGAAATAACGGGAGAGTTTTGGTCTGCAACGCCACATCCCATTAAACAGAATGAGAAGTACGTCATAAGGCACGGGCATGGTTACAGCCGTTTTGACCACATATGCCACGGGCTGGTGCACAGCATGCTAGTGTTTGTCCCTGTGTCTGACCCGGTGAAGATCATCAGCCTGAAGCTAAAAAACATAACCGACCAGGCGCGCACCCTTACATTGACCTATTATGCAGAATGGGTGCTCGGGGTCAACAGAGAACGCAACATGCAGTTTACTGTCACAGCCTATGATGAAGTTATCAACGGTTTGCTGGCTTATAACCGCCACAATGAGGAGTTTTCAGACAGACTGGCGTTTCTTGTATGCAGTGCCGGATTGGAAAGTTACACCGGCAACAGGAACGAATTTTTAGGCAGAAACGGTACGACAGCGGATCCCGATGCCATGCACTATGTATCTTTGAGTGGGTGGGCAGGTGCCGGATATGATCCATGCGGAGCAGTTAGGTCCAAAATCAGTATCCAGCCCGGGGAGGAAAAGGAAGTGATCATCCTTCTGGGGCAGGGGGACAGCTTAGACCATGTAAGGAAGCTTGTAAGCTATTACTCTGACAATGCCAACTCCCATAAGGCCTTTGAAGCGGCCATTGGATTCTGGGAGGACAGGCTGGGCACGATCATAGTTGAAACACCGGATAATTCTATGAACCTGTTGTTGAATGGATGGCTAGTTTACCAGTCATATGCCTGCCGCATCATGGCAAGGACCGCGTTTTATCAGGCGGGTGGCGCTTTCGGGTTCAGGGATCAGCTGCAAGATGTCATGGCTGTGGTTTATTGCGATCCGGCGGTCACACGAAGGCAGATCCTGCTATCGGCCGCACATCAGTTCCCTGAAGGCGATGTTCAGCACTGGTGGCATCCGGAACGTCGTGGGGTCAGGACCAGGATAACCGACGATCTGTTGTTCCTGCCTTATGTCACTGCGGATTACATTGCCATTACCGGAGACCTCAGCATACTTGATGAGGAGGTAAGTTTCCTGGATGATGAGCCGCTCAAGCCGGAAGAGCATGAAAGATACAACATTCCGCGGGTCAGCAGTGAAAAGGCAGATATATATGACCACTGCATAAGGGCGATCGAGAAAGCGTTACGTTTTGGTAGTCACAACCTGCCCCTTATTGGATGCGGGGACTGGAATGACGGTATGGACAAGGTAGGCATAGAAGGCAAGGGGGAAAGCGTCTGGCTGGCCTGGTTCCTGATAGCTACATTAAAGAATTTCATACCCATATGCCGGATAAAGGGAGATAATGACCGTGCTGAAAAATATGAAGCAACCGTCAAGGCTTTGGCATCGGCGATCGAGGATAATGCCTGGGACGGCGGCTGGTATAGACGTGCGTACTTTGATGACGGTACCCCACTTGGTTCTGAAAAAAATGAGGAATGCCAGATAGACTCCATATCACAATCGTGGGGCATTATTTCCGGAGCGGCCAGGGAGCAAAGGGTCAAGAGTGCCATGGAAGCCCTCAAGCATCATCTGATCGATGAGGAAAACGGTCTCATTAAGCTGCTTTCCCCGCCCTTTGACAAGTCAGCGCTAGAACCCGGTTATATCAAGGGATATGTGCCCGGAGTGCGGGAAAACGGCGGGCAGTATACCCATGCCGCTGCATGGACCATCCTGGCCTTTGCCCTGCTGGGCGACGGCAACATGGCCTGGAAGCTGTATAATATGATCAATCCCATAAACCATACGAAGACCCAACTGGGTGTATTTAAGTACAAGGCCGAACCATATGTCATAGCTGCAGATGTATACGCTGTCCATCCCCATAAAGGCAGGGGCGGGTGGACCTGGTATACAGGTTCGGCATCATGGATGTACCGTGTGGGCGTGGAAAGTATACTCGGCCTGAAGGTCAGGGGCGACCGATTGACAATAGACCCCTGTATCCCGGATGACTGGGCTGAGTATAGGCTGCGCTACAAGTACCATGGTACGGTATACAATATCAGGGTAGACAACAGCCACAGGGTCTGTAGGGGGGTCAAGACGATAATGTTAGATGGCAAGGAAGTTGATGATTTGCTCATACCCCTGGTTGATGACGGGCTGGAGCACAACATAATTGTTATTATGGGAACCGGGAGTTGAACTTCCGGTTCCTGCACTTTGCAAGTGTATAAAGGAATGAATTAAGGAATACTTATTAAAGTGCTTATTTATATCAAGGCATTTAACATTATTATATGGTGAGGGTGTTCTGTATGAAGCTTATTTTCATATCTAAAAAATGGATGATCCTGCTATGGGTGCTGCTGGCACTCCTCATGATCCTGATCCTGTTAAATGATAGTAAGAAGGCCGGCTATGCAGCAGCATATACATCGCCTCTGAAAGATATAACCATAGTCGTAGACGCCGGACACGGCGGGTTTGATTCCGGCGCAGTAAGCCCTTCAGGTACCAGGGAAGACGTGCTGAATCTACAGGTTGCGCTAAAGCTGCAAAAGCTTTTGGCTGATAACGGTGCACGGGTCGTTATGACAAGAACGAATAATGATGCGCTCGCCGACAGGAAATCTGCTGACATGAAAAAAAGAGTCGAGATAATCAAGAGCAGCGATCCTGATATAGTAATCAGCATCCATATGAACAAATTCGGACAATCAAAATATTACGGGGGACAGATATTCTATCTGGCAGGCAGCACCGAAGGAAAGAAGCTGGCGGAGCTCATCCAAAGGCAGATCAGGGAAAACTTGATCGAGGGGAACACACGACAGATAAAATCAGTGGACAATTTACTAATACTCAAAGCTGTCAGCGCACCTTCAGTTGTTGTTGAATGTGGGTTTCTGTCGAACCCGCTGGAAGAGAGCCTGCTTAAGAGAGATGATTATCAGGACAGGATAGCATGGTGCATATACAATGGGATACTGGAATATCTGGCACTTGGTGATACGGGGCTATCTGAGCAAAATGATTAGGTATGGAAATATTATGGTATAATTGTATATGTAACCGGCATGAATTAGTACATAATTATTACTTTAAAGCAGGACCCGGGTTGATATATAATGTATGTGATTACTTTTGGCTGGCGGTCGTATTGAGTTTGTTATGAGGGGTGCACCCGTATGTTGGACTGGATCACACGCTTTTTTTCTTATATAGAACCATACATACAATTTCCGTGGGTCATCCGGCATATTATCGATATTGCTATAGTTGCATATGTGCTATACAGGCTGCTGCTGCTTATCAGAGAGACCCGGGCAGAGCAGGTTCTTAAAGGACTGGCGATATTGCTCTTAGCGACTAAGCTGAGTGAGATCCTCCAATTCTATACCATTTACTGGATACTAAAGAACACCGTTACAGTTGGTGTCATAGCGCTTTTGATCGTTTTTCAGCCCGAGCTGCGCAGGGCCTTGGAGCAGATAGGCAGGGGCCAGCTGTTTGACAAATCATTATTTGTAAACGAAGATAAGGATTCATCAGTCATCATAAATGAGATATCTAAAGCCGTGCTGAATATGGCCAAGGCCAATATAGGCGCCCTGATCGTTATTGAAAGAAAAACAGGCCTGAATGATTATCTGGAGACCGGAGTCCGGCTGGATGCCGAGCTTTCAGGACCTTTGCTGGAGAATATATTCGTTCCTAATACTCCGCTCCACGACGGTGCAGTCATTATCCGCGGCAGCAGGATCGCGGCAGCAGGCTGTTTCCTGCCGCTCACAGAAAACCCCAATCTTAGCAAGCAGCTGGGCACCAGGCACCGCGCTGCTCTAGGGATATCAGAAAATTCAGATGCTGTAGCAATTGTTGTATCGGAGGAAACGGGCATAATTTCTATGGCTAACAATGGCAAGCTGACAAGGTACCTGGACAGCAAGGGGCTTAAGGACATGTTGCAAAAGGTATATGTCAGAGAAAAGGAACCACGCTCGATCATCCCCAAAAAATGGAGGATCAAGAATGAGTAAGCTGAAGTTGTTCGAACGCAACGGAGCAATAAAAGTGATATCAGTAGTCATAGCATTTATCCTGTGGCTGTATGCAGTCAGCGAGCTGAATCCAGAAGCCACTAAAAGCATAACCGATATCCCGATAATTGTTCAAAATGCTGACGAATTATGGAATAAGGGCCTCACGCTGGCCAAGGATCCACCTACCAAGACCAGCATCAGGATCAGGGGATTGGGCAATGACATCAGCAAGGTCAATCTGAACAACATAAAGGCAATACTTGATCTTAGCATTATAGAAAATGATGGTGTCCAGCAGGTCCAGCTTGATATCGAAGGGCTGACACCCAGGGAAGTGAGGCTTGACACCATACCTGAGGTATCGGTGACCATTAATAAGGTCACCAACAAGATAATACCGGTCAATATAAGATACGTTGGCGCTCAGCCAAAGGAATACTATATCCATGAGGCTACGGCAGATCCCAAGAATATCACGATCATTGGGGCGGAATCAATAGTCAACAGCGTCGTAAAGGCTGTAGTGGAGGTAAACCTGGAGAATGCCAAGGAGAAGCTGGAGCTCTCACTGCCGATAACCCTATATGATGCCAGTGACAAGAAGGTAGAACCTAGGTACATTGAAATGCTGCAGAAGTTCGTTATGGTCACCGTCCCGATATATCCCCTCAAGACGCTGCCTGTCAGTGCCACTGTGACCGGAGAGCCTGCCGTTGGATTTATAGTTAAATCGGTAGTTGTCGAGCCGGATAAAATAGTTGTGAACGGGGACCCTGCAGTAATAAGCAAGCTGGAGAAGCTCGCCACCGAAGAAATAGATATATCAGGGAAAAGCGGGGATGTCAACGTAAAAATTCCCATTGAAGCCATACCCGGTGTGTTCTTTGATACGGGCAAGGTAAGGGATGTTAATGTAAGGATAGATATTGAAGAGCAGACAATCGAAAGGAGCTTTGAGCTTAAAAGCATTAGCCTGAATAATATACCAGAAGGCTATGAAGCCGAGTTGATGACCCAATTGGTAAGAGTTACATTAAGCGGAAGATACTCTGCAATCGACAAGCTTGATGTTGATTCCCTCAAGCCATCCGTTGACCTGAAGGGATTGACGGAGGGAGAGCACCTGGTGGAAATCCAGCTGAACCTGCCCAGCGGCATGCAAAAGGTCGATTCATCACCGCCAAAGGTACTGGTAAGACTTACTATGATAGAAACACCATCACCAGAGCCCACCGAAGCTCCCACCACGTCTCCTTTACCGTAATACCTTCTGCTGGCTGATTGGCAGCAGGGTCAAATGTCAGTGCCGTTAGCTGCGCTACAGCAAGCACTGAAAAGCATTAGTCAATATTGAATCCTGTCAGGTAATATGTTATAATTAACGCGTTGTGCGCCTGTAGCTCAGTGGATAGAGCGTTCGACTCCGACTCGAAAGGTCGCAGGTTCAACTCCTGTCAGGCGCACCAAACCCGCAGCAATCAAGGCTTGCGGGTTTTCTTGATTTTAAATCTTCAGGCAGGCATTTACCATTTGCAGCTTCTCGATCCCTTTAGGAGTAATATAAAAAAGTGTATTCTCATCATCTCCAGAAGTTTTAGTGATCAAGCCGCAATCACAAAGTGACATTAAGGTTTCCCATACATCAAGTCTGCTTCTGCCCTTGAAAAAGTCGAAGAATTCGTTTATCATCATGCCACTTTGATGCTTTAACAATAGACGCAGAATATCAACTGCATATAAATAGTTGATTTGCTTTATCTCCCTTAATATGATTGAAATAAATTTAAGCTGCCTTACCATAATCTCATCTCCGTATTGCTCTCTGTATATTATGCCCGCAGGGAAGAATTAATTACGGCAGTTTAGGACATTTTGAAATAACCAATAATAAAGGAGTATTCATGAAGATATCCATTAATTTGTTATATAATAATCATATAGAATAAAGTCAGGAGAGGTATAAGGTGGATAAAAAGCAATATGAGATTCTGGCCTTGTTGCTGCGTTATTGGTTTGCGCTTTTGATCCTTTGCATTTTATATATCCTGCTAAAAAAAGTGATCATGTATAGGCAAGGCAGCCTGGCAAAAAGGACTACGGGCAACATTCCTTTCATTTTGGCTTTGTTTGCGCTGTCAGCGTTTGGACTGTTGGCCGGAAGGGATCCGGGAGGCTATGACTATGAGGTCTTTCTCCTTGGTGTAATTGTTTCACTGGTTGTCATGTTTCAGTTTTACTTTCTGTTCTATTTCTTCAAAGGCATAGATGAAGTGCTTCTTTCCATAGTTGACTTCCTTGCGGTGCTGGGCCTTGTTATGTTGCAAAGGCTTAGCCCGGAGCTGGCGATGAACCAGGTTGAATGGTTTATATATGGCAACGTGGGTATGTTTATATTCATCATAATATTTTCTAGGAACATAGACCTGGGCAGGCTTACTTATCCGCTTATGATATCAGGCCTTGCCATACTTGTCGTAGTTTTGCTGTTTGGCAGGGAGTCAGGTGGAGCCAAGCGCTATATTGTCTTGGGCCCATTTTCAGTACAGCCTTCTGAACTTGTAAAGCTGATTTTTATATTCGTTCTGGCACATTATTTAAAGGTAAAAAGGACCTTTGTCAAAAACCTCCCCTTATATCTATTTGCAGCCTTATCCGTTGTACTAGTAGTATTACATAAGGATCTGGGAAGCGCCCTGCAATATTTTCTGCTCTTTGTATTCGTATATTACATAGCAACGAGCGACTGGCTTATCACTGGGGCGGCAGTTGCAGCCGGCATTTTGGGCGCTGTCATAAGCTTTAAGCTCTTTCCCCATGTGAGGGTGAGGGTACAGGCCTGGAAGAACCCATGGGCTGATATAGAGGGAGGAGGCTACCAGGTCGCACAAGCGCTGATTGCCATAGGGAGTGGCGGGCTGCTGGGCTTTGGCCTGGGACTGGGGGAGCCGGACGCTGTCCCGGCATCGCGCACAGACTTTATTTTTGCTGCCATATGTGAAGAATTCGGGATCCTGGCAGGGGCCGCAGTTATAATTTTATTTGGGTTATTGCTTGTAAGGGGCATGCAGAAGGGGTTTGAATCGGACAAGGAGTCGGATATGCTCCTTGTCTGCGGTTCAGTTATATCGCTGACGATACAGGCTTTTATTATAATAGGGGGAGTCATCAAGCTCATACCATTGACAGGGATCACGCTGCCTTTCGTGAGCTACGGAGGCAGCTCGATGTTTGTAAGCCTGTGTCTGGCCGGGATAATCCAGGGAATATCCATCAAAAACTACAGGCTGGCAAGGGCTTACGAATCATCGGACACACCGGATGAAATAGAATACGAAGGTGAGGGTATCGATGAACAGGATTAGAAGAAACATGCGCGGCTGTCTTTTTGTGATGCTGTTCCTGTACCTGATGCTGCTTGTTTATTTCGCATATACCCTGTTTATGTATAGTGACAGGTGGTTTGCGGATCCGGGAAACACAAGGGTAAGGGTAGATATGACCAACCCGCGGATTATCCCAGGCAAGATATATGACCGGAACATGCTGACTTTGGTTGAAACGGTTACAAAAAACGACGGCAATGGCAACTTATTTTTTTACAGAAAATATCATGAGCTGAGCAGGCATGCAGCACATGTCATCGGCAACAGGCAGCTTGGCATCGGTGCCGAGACCCGGTTCGTCAAATACCTGTTGGGTTATGATAACAGCCTGC
>JAKORJ010000125.1 GCA_029777885.1 Bacillota bacterium
GTTTTCCTCATATATAGGATCCCTTATCTTAAGGACCAGGGCCTCGTCAGCCATTCGCAGCCCTGTCAGGGCATTCCTTACGTCATGGATCCTACCCATGACATAGGTCTGCTTAAGCAGTAGGTTTCGCGGATCCTTCATCAAAAGATACGTAATGTCATTAACAGGTGCATTCCATTGTACCTTTTGCGATTGATCAGCCAAACTCACCGCCAGTTCCAGTAGCGCGCTTTTTGCGCTTGGGTGTACATAGGCCAGTTCTTTGATCAGCAGCTTGTCGTCCGCTTGTGCAAAAATCATATACCCTGTTACCAAGCCGCCCTCGCTGTATAAATAGCAAGCTCCGTTTTCCAGCTCCGCGTCCCTGATCACCTGGTACCAGCCTGTCTCGTCCCTGATGATATAGCCATTATACTTTTGCATATACTGGCTATAGCATTTGTCAAGCTCAGCATGGTCACCGATGGGGCTGATCCTTTCATACCGGTCAGCACGTATTTCCACCGGTAAGGACAGTTTCAGATCGGTATATGTCAACATGTCATAGCATACTTCCCAGCCAAATTTTCTATAAAAATCATACTGGAAGGGCAGCAGGACCGACAAGGAGACGTTCCGCTCTTTCATCACGCTGCCGGTTTGCTTCAATAGCTCCCTGACATAACCCCGACCCCGGTACTCAGGCCGGGTAGCAACACCTACGATATAATAGACATCATATAACCTGTTACGTACCAGTATCCTGTAAGGCTTGAGCTGAAGGCAGGAACACAGCACGCTGCCTTCAAAGACGGCAAGCGTATTTTCGGGCTTATAGCATTTGCTGAAATAAAAATCAACGAACTCCGGGCTGTCATTGAAGCAGCAGGTCCACAAATCGATTATCTGATCTGTATCCTTTGCAGTTGCAAATCTGATCATTTTCTGTACTCCTGATGTTAAAGGTAGAAGCCGACATACTTTTTGACCATTTTGCATGGATGGTATGAAAGCTTGGATTTTCTTAACCCGGGTATCCCCATATCTTCTTCGCGGTTGATGTACTCTACGTTCGACCAGGCATTTGCTGCAAATTGCTGGTTGATCATTGCATAGATGCCATTGTACTCGATATTGGCTTTTTCTATATGGATCACTGCCATGTTAGGATTGAGCAGCCCTCCCACCGTAAAAGCCTGTATTTTCCCGTCTACCCTCAAAGCAGCGCCTTTCAGGTCCAGCGACTTAAAATTCATGAGCACCAGCTTGATCGCATCATGCTCCTCAGGCAAGTTCACACTGCTGCCCCTTTGAGCATGCCACTCTACTTCAAGTCTGATGCAGTCTTCGATGTTCCTGTCGCTGATCTCTTCATATTGGTACTCATAGGAGCTCATGAATTTATTGATATGATTCCTTTTCTGATGATACCTGTTGCCCTGCAGCCTGATGAGGTCCCTGGTACGATAAATATAATCAAAGTTGTTCCTGTCCTCCCTGAAAACGAACCTGCCTGGCATAGCTTTTTCAATTTCATTCTTGATATCTTCTGATATGTATTTAAGAACCAGAGAATAACCTGACCTTGCCATCATTTCAGCCAGAATTGGGATCGTGCTTTCATAATCTGGCTCTTCCTTGCTCCACGGGTTGAATGCAAAGGGGTATAAATTTCGGTAACTGCCTAAGATACACAAGTGGTCATTTATTATAGCATATTTGAAATAATAATGTGGCGCCCACATGAATAAATTGGTGAATGTATATTCTGAGTTTTCATAGTGTTTTGCACTGAAATAACTATCAATGATCGGCTTGTCTTCTAGTGTTATGTCTTTAAATACTCTCACAAAATTACCTCCCATCCTCCTATTATAACATGTAATAACAGATAAAAACCTGCAGTTAGAAAAAATCTGCAGGTTGTTTAAATCTATCCTTTGACCAGCAGCAAGTCCTGTTGTCTCTTTTTGGCACTCCCGGAAGTGCTCTTATCCAGTTCCTCGTATATAATTTTAGCTATACATTCCAGGTCTTCATAGAAAACCACTATTACATCGCCTGCTGCTGCAGTACGTATGGCTTCCTTCAATGCGTCCTCTTCATTTTCATGTATGCTTACAGCCGACCTCGCCATACCGGCTGACAGGACCCCTTCCAGCAGGAGTTGGGCGACTTCGCCTTTCTTGCGGTTCCTAAGGTCCTTGTCTTCTTTGATATAGATCTTGTCAAAGGACCTCCCTGAAATCTCTCCGACCTTTCTTACCACTGAATCGTTTCTGTCCCCGGGTACGCCGATAATGCCTACTAAACGGGAAGCCCCCAGCTTTTTGACAGCTTCGGTCACACTTTCATAGCCTGCCGTATTATGGCCGTAATCCACTACCACACGGAAATCTCTGATATTGTAGATATTAAAGCGTCCCGGGTTATGTATTTCATCGTTATGGAATGAAATAAGGGCGCTTTCTATCACATGCAGAGGAATTTTCAATACATATGCCGCACTGATAGCAGCCAGACAATTCTCTATATTGTATTGCAGCTTCCCGTTATAAGTAATCGGTATCTGGGTGATCGGCAGACTTTTTACCAGGCCGTTGCCGGTCGCGATCGTTACAAAGCTGTCTTTTAAAAATACTGCATATCCCCCTCAGCTATATGCCTGTGTATAATCAGGTTGTCCTCCTGGCGTGAAAAGTAAATGATGTTGGCTTTTACCCGCTTAGCTGCCTGAACCACCATTTTATCGTCAGCATTGAGTACAGCATAGCCATTGCTTTTTATCGCTTCTATAACCAATGACTTCACGTGCAGCATCTCTTCGAGGGTTTCTATTCCATCGATACCTAAATGATCCTCGCTGATATTGGTAAGGACTCCTACATCACTCAAGTCGTAGCCAAGGCCGGCTCTGATGATGCCTCCCCTGGCAGTCTCCAGCACTGCAGCATCTACAGCCTTGTCCGTCAATATGATCTGGGCGCTGGCCGGCCCGGTAGTATCACCTTTCATTATACATTGATCATTGATATAGATCCCGCCGGTCGTTGTCATGCCCACATTCAGGCCGTAGGTCCTTAGTATATGGCCTATCATCCTCGTTGTTGTAGTTTTACCGTTAGTACCGGTGACAGACACAATCGGTATTGAATGCCTGCTGCCGGAAGGAAACAGCATATCGACTATTGCATCCCCCACTTTTCTGGCCTTTCCTTTGGTAGGATACAGGTGCATCCTGATGCCGGGAGATGCATTGACTTCAATGACAGCGCCCCTGCCTGCCTGTATTGGTTTGCTTATATCAGCACAGGTGATATCTACCCCGGCGATGTCCAGTCCGATTATCCGGGCTGCCCTAATCGCTATTTCCTGGTTGTAGGGATGTATTCTATCCGTGCAGTCTATTGCTTCGCCTCCGGTACTGAGATTGCCGTTGGATTTCAGGCACACCCGCACGCCTTTGCCAGGTATGCTGTCCGGAGTGTAGCCCTGCTTTTTAAGCAGATTGATGCTTATATCGTCTATCACTATCCTGGTCAACGGTTTTTCATGCCCAATACCCCTCTTGTCATCGCTGTTCTTTATCTCCACAAGCTCTTTTATGCTGTGTATGCCGTCTCCGATCACATAAGCAGGTACCCTTAAGGCAACAGCCGATACCTGATTGCCCACTATCAATACTCTATAGTCATTTCCCTTTATATATTCCTCGACCAATACACAGTCATTGATCTTGCTTGCGATATTATAGGCTGAAATGACCTCTTCCTTAGACTGAAGGTCTAGAGAAACTCCCTTGCCCTGATTCCCGTTCGACGGCTTTACCACTACTGGATAACCAATGCTTTCGGCTGCCTCCACTGCTTCCTCTGCGCTATAACACAGGATCCCTCTGGGAACAGGAATGCCTGCCTGAGCCAGGAGTTCATTGGTTATTGCTTTGTCGGATGCAATATCGGCGGATATGCAGCTTGTGCTTTCTGACAAGGTGCCTTCCATTTTTTTGTGATATTTGCCATACCCAAGCTGTATTATATTGCCTCTTCCGATCCTGATTACCGGAATGCCCCGTTCGATCGCGGCATCTACAATAGCCTGGGTACTGGGACCCAGGCCGTATCTGAACATTACTTCCTTTATACGGTAGATACCTTCATCAAGGTTGATTTTCTCCTGGTTGCATAAAGCATCCGCTATCTGAACAGCGAGCCGTCCTGATTCGATCCCGGCCTGTTCATCCTTGTAAGCATAAACCACACAGTATGAACTGCTGTTCTTGATTTGTCTTGTCTGGCCAAAAGAAACATCATGGCCAAGCAAGTTTTGGATCTCTATGGCACAGTGTTCTACCACATGAGCAAGATTTATGCCCTCATTTAGGTGTTTCAAAAAGCCACCCTCATATCCAGGTGAACAGTAATGCCGCTTCAGTCCGGGCAGCAGGTCCAATAGCCTTTGGCTGAAACCACCAATTTCA
>JAKORJ010000126.1 GCA_029777885.1 Bacillota bacterium
CAAACCGAAGCTCATCATCCTGGACGAGCCTACCGTGGCTGTTGATCCCCAGAGCCGCAACAATATCCTGGAAGGAATCGTGAGGCTCAACAAGCAGGGAGCCACCATCGTCTATACCTCCCACTACATGGAGGAAGTGGAGCAGATCTGCACCCGTATCATGATCATAGACAAGGGCAGGATCATCGCCACAGGAACAAAGGAAGAACTGAAGTCCATGATCAATATCGGAGAAATTGTTTCTGTGGGATCGGTTGAACTGAACCAAACCCAGCTGGAAACTATACGGCGCCTTCCCAATGCCAGCCAGGTGGAGTACGAAAACCACAACCTGACCGTCACTTTTGCGAAAGGCAGGAGCAATTTGCTGAACCTGATGGATCTGCTCAGAAAGGAAAACGTGGATTATGGCAGCGTATACTCGCAACTGCCCACCCTGAACGACGTGTTCCTGGAGTTTACCGGAAAACAGCTCAGGGATTGAGGGAGGGAGCAATATGTTCACACATGTTTTTAAGTATCGGCTGAAATGTTTGCTGAGGGATAAAGTTGTCCTGTTCTGGACAATACTTTTTCCTATCGTGCTTTCAACCCTGTTTTTTACAGCGTTTTCCAACTTAAACAATGCCGTCAGTTTCACAAGCGCAAAGGTTGCCGTAGTAGATAATGAGGCATACCGGAATAACAAGCCTTTTCAGGAAGCTCTCGTATCGGTCTCTGAAAAGCGGGATGAGCAGGAGCCTTTGCTGTCCGTAGAGCTTGTTTCTTCCGATGAAGCTGAAACGCTTCTGGAACAGGGGAAGGTCCACGGCATCATCCTTTTGGATCCCGATATTAAGCTTGTGGTGAAGCAGTCAGGCATGCACCAGTCCATTATTAAAAGCTTTCTGGACCAGTACCGCCAGATTAGCGCTTCCTACGGGACGGTTATTCTGAGAAACTTCGATATACCGGCCAATGGCGACACGTTAACGCGTTTTCCGGCCGATGATTATTTAACCGAACTGCCCCTGGGAAAAAACAAGACAGATAACACCGTAACCTACTATTATGCCCTTTTGGCCATGGCCAGCCTGTATGGAGCGTTCTGGGGTCTTAGGGTTATCGGCGAGGTACAGGCCGACCAATCCGCCAACGGAGCCCGTATCAACCTTGCCCCGGTTCATAAGATGAAAACACTTCTCGCCGGTATACTGGCTGCCTGGATCATACAGTTCGTGGAACTGTCCCTCCTGCTTCTGTATATGATCCTGGTTCTGAAGGTGCCTTTCGGCAACCAGGCGGGCTATATCCTTCTGACCTGTCTTGTCGGTGCGCTGGCCGGCTTGACATTGGGGACCCTGGTAAGCGGCCTTGTCAAGCGGAACCTGGGACTGAAAATTGGTGTGCTGATTGGCTTGTCCATGCTCATGTCAGGGCTTGCCGGTCTTTATTTCGCACCTTTCAAGTATATCGTCATCAAAGCTGTTCCGATGCTGGCCTATATTAACCCGGCCAACCTCATCACGGATGCCCTCTATGCCCTGTACTACTATGACACCTATCATAGGTTTGCTTTGAACATTGCCCTGCTGTTGGCCTTTTCAGCCGTGTTCCTGCTGCTGACCTATCTGACCGTAAGGAGGGATCGCTATGCCAGTATTCCGAGCATACAGGAGGATAATTAAGAAGAACTTATCCCAGTTGCTGATCTATCTCGCTGTGTTTATTGGACTTGCCGCTTCCCTGCTGAGCAGCGGCGCGGCTACTCCTGCAGACACCGTGTTTTCCGACGCCAAAGTTAAGTTGGCTTTTGTGGACGAGGCTGATTCCTCCATCCTGACCGAGGGGCTCAAAGATTATCTTACGCGGTATGCAAATATGGTGGATGTGAAGCATGACAGGACTTCCTTGCAGGATGCCCTTTTCTTTGAGGATGTGGATTACATTCTCAGGATACCTTCAGGGTTCACCGAAGACTTTATGGCAGGCAGACCGATTGAACTGGAAAAGACCAGCCGGCCAGCCTCTTTTTCATCGGTGTATCTGGACATGAATATCAATAAGTTCCTGAATACGGCAAGGTTCTACCTGGCCAATATTCCTGGTATCTCTCAGCAGGAATTGGTCGCACAGGTCATTGACGACCTGTCGGTTGAAACGGCTGTGGAAATCAGGAGCAAGGTGGAAGATATTAATGTCGGCGACAACATCACTTCGTTTTTCAACTATATGTCCTATGTACTCCTGAGCCTCTTGATCCTGGGGGTTGGAACCTTTATGATGGTC
>JAKORJ010000016.1 GCA_029777885.1 Bacillota bacterium
AATTGCCTGAAGCACCATGATTGCGGCGTTGACTAACGTTGCGCCAATATTTGCGATATGAAAATAATCAGTAATAAGGTTTGACGAAGAGACGAGGATTTTAATATTCCCGCTCAATATTTCTTTGGGCGTATTAAAGAAAAACGCGGTAAAAAACAAAGCGGCCGTAAATATGATGAAATACAGATACAGTATTTTCTCAGAAGCGTCAAGCACTTGTCCGTGTTTAATTTATCAGGCATCGTTTTACCTCTTGTCATATAATTTGGCGGAGAGGTGCTGCACTGAGCCCCGGTAATATGGGTTGGCTGTTCGCCACTAAAATAACAATAAATGTTATATGTATAGCTTTTGCATCTTCCTTTAAGTATCGTGCATACCGTTACTTATTGAAAAAACCAGGTGCCAAGCGCTGGCTCCTGTCAGCAATGATTATGATTTCTATCCTACCGATTTGTTTGGTATGGTTCTGGATCGGTTGCGTAGTTTATACCATTTGCAGTTATTAGCAATATATCACACAGAAAAATAAAAGTCAACCAATGATCAGATCCGTAATCTACCCCCGGACCATAACAAGCCGCAGAAGCGGCTTTATTTTTTTGTCCATCCATATATCATTACAATATCCTGTATACTTAAAGAGAATCCCCCGGCGGCGAGGGATTCTCCCAAAAGGATCCGCGGTAGGTCAACTGCCGGCCGTAAGATACCCGAAATCTGCATGGTCACTGGAGTCCATTCGCTGCACACCCAAAACACCGGCAGACTGCTTGACCTCCGCAAATCCTTGTACACTTATTATGACCAGCGGTTGTAAAAATAACAGTGAGTAATTATGTAAACGCTATGGTTGGCCTGTCTCTCTTGCCAGATCACAGAACCCTATCCAAATCTTCACTTAAATATATGCCTCTTGATTGTCATTAATTCAACTCATCAAGGGTCAGGCCGAAACTTGGTACAAACCTTTCCATGAAATACCTGACTTCCGGCCTGTTCAGGCTATGGATATCCCGTAAAATGGACCTTTCTGCCTTGATAAATTCCTGGTTTCCTGCTTTAAGCTCCTCTATGCATTTCAGATAGGCACAGATCTTGTCCGCAGCCTTTACGAGCTGCCAGTGCTCATCATCTTCCGCAGTCGGGAAGAAAACCGGGCTGTACTCAGCTTTCAGCTCTTCGGGCAGCATGGAAAACAGCCTTTGATTTGCTACGGCTTCGATCGCCTTGTAGGCAGTTTTGATTTCGGGATTAAAGTATTTTATCGGGGTAGCCAGGTCTCCGGTTATCACCTCGCTGGCTTCGTGATAGACCGCCAGAAGCAGTACCTTCAATGGATCCGTGTTCCCGTTGAAGCACCGGTTTTTTATGACTGCCAGACCATGGGCTATCATGGCCACCTGGAGGCTGTGCTCCTGGATGTTCTCTTCCCTTGTGTTCCGCATCAGGCCCCAGCGCTTGATATATTTCATCCTGGACAAATAGGCAAAGAAATGGCTCAACTGCCGGTCCTCCTTAACGCATGGATTATATTACTTTTATATATTCTGCAAATGCGACCCGTATCCTCTATACTTCCATCCTTGTACCTAAGTACGTTTGAGGTAAACGAAAAGCCGGCTTTAATATGAAAAACATCTTCCATATCAGGAGGCCTGCATGGGATATATTTGCTATTCATATGAAGCTTTTGCTGATCGTCTGTTACAGGTGCCCGTACTTATTGTCAACAAGCATAGGTGCTGGTATAATATCCGTAAATGGGCAGAGTAGGAATGGTGCGTTAAGTGTTAGGGGATGGGAAGTTGCCCCTAAACGAAGGGCGTTACGCCCGCGATACCCTTCCGCATCCGCTGCCACAGTCAGGAGAATTGATTAGCACTACTCTCTTTGGCGTGGCACCCGTCTGCCATACTGAAGAGAGGAGGTGTTGAAATGATAAAGAATCCCGTCAGGAAAATAGTATATGCCGGAGTCTTCATAGCGCTCAATATCATTTTGACCAGGCTGTTCAGCTATTCCGTCAGGATCGGTGGAATACTCGGGGTCCGGTTGAGCTTCGGCGAGGTCCCGCTGGTCTTAAGCGGCATCCTGCTCGGTCCGGTCTTTGGCGGCATAACCGGAGCTGCTGCTGACCTGCTCGGCTTTCCGATCAACCCCCAGGGCCCTTATTTCCCGGGGTTTACCCTATCAGCCGCGCTCATGGGCCTGGTTCCCGGCCTTTATGGAAAGCTCATTAAGGATAAATGGAGCCTGCTTCATATATCCCTGGCTGTCATTCTGACTACGGTGTTGACATCTACCATACTGAATACCCTATGGGTATATATGCTATCCGGCAAGGCTGTCGCAGTCCTTCTCCCGCCCCGTATAGCGGCAAATATAGTGCTCATACCTATATATATATTACTGATCAGCCTGTTCCTTAAGCTCTACAGCAGAATAGACAGCAGACTGTAAGGCATCAGGCTTATGACAGAAGCTTTATAGTCAGCCTACTATAACAGCAAGCTATGTGTAAGCAAGCTATATGACAGCAAATTTATAAGACATACTTAAAGCCCGTTTCCCGGGCTTTTTCATATTCAGCTATTCGGTTTTTTCAAACCTGCTCAACAGGTACGATACCGCGCAGCCTGCGGCCATGAGCAATATCCCAAGGATATACTCCCATTTCAGCCCAAATCCCGGAAATATCAGCACTATTGACCCTATCACAAACCCCAGGATCCCATAGTAGGTATACCCATAGGCTTTCTTGAAAAGCAGGGTGATCAGCTTTGCGAATGCAGCCACGCTGATGACAAAGCCGAGTCCTACAGGCAGGAGCACAGGTATATCAAACACGGGCACAGCATCGATGATCGCCTGATAAGTCCCCAGGTACATCATGATAAAGGCTGCACTTATGCCCGGTGTCAGGGTCCCTATGCCCAGGATCGCGCCGCTCAAGGCCAGAAGGAAGAAGCTGGGCTCAACGTCTGCGGTATGTCCGGCGGTTTGGTTCAGGATATACAGCAATACAGCCAAGGCCAGGGTAATGAAAAAGGTGATCAGGTATACCGGTTTGTAGCCATGCTTGTTGGCCTGCTTTCTGACTGAGGGCAGGGTACCGAGCATGAGGCCTATAAAGAGGTATTTCACCTGGACCTGGTAGTTTTCAAACAAATGGCCCATCAGCCTGGTCAGGCTCAGAAAGCCAAAAGCTGCTCCCAGACCTATCGGAAGGAAATACAGGGCTTGCTTTTTGAACTCCTTAAAAATATTGGCTATTGCATAGGTCAGCCTTTCATATATCCCGAACATTACAGCGAAAGCCCCTCCGCTCACCCCAGGGGCAATGCCGCTCGCTCCTATTATAAAACCTATGAAAAAGTTGTATAGAAAATCCTTCATATCGTTCCTCGCTTATGTCTATGTCATGCAGTGCATACCTTGATCCTTGCTATCCGTTTTTCTTCGACCTTTTCTACCCTAAAAACTATATTGTCCAGTTCGATCACCGGTTTCTCTTCTTCACCCGGTATTTTGCCCAGCTGGCTTATCAAAAAGCCGCTCAAGGTTTCGTAATCGTCCACCGGCAAATCGATCCCTATGAGCTCCTGCACCTTGTCAAGGCTTATAGAACCGTTGAATATATAGGTCGAGTCGTCTACCTTTTCAAACTCGGTTTCCTCTATGTCATACTCGTCGAATATGTTGCCGACTATCTCCTCAAGCAGGTCTTCGATCGTAATGATGCCCGCAGTGCCGCCATACTCATCTATTACGACCACCATGTGGATCTTCTTGATCTGAAGCTCCTGGAACAGCTCATTGAGCTTTTTGGATTCCGGTACGAAGTAGGGCGCCCGGATCAGCTTGCGCATATCGAATTCCGCAGTGTTGCCTGCTGCCAGGAACTGGATGATATCCTTGACATGGAGAATGCCGATTATATTGTCGATGCTCTCTTCATATACCGGTATCCTGGTATACTTTTCGGTGCGGATCAGGTCTATGAGCTCGCTAAGGTCTGCATCAACGGGCAGGGCCGCGATCTGGGTCCTGTGGGTCATTATTTCCGATACGACCTTATCGTCGAAATCGAATATGTTGTTTATGAACTCCTTCTCTATTTCATCGATCGTGCCCTTCTCCTCGCCGACATCGATCATCATCCGGATCTCCTCTTCGGTGACCTCTTCCTCGTCTGCATTCGGGTTGCCTCCGAATACCCTGATGAAAAAATTGGTCGATACCGTGAGCAGCTTGACAAGGGGCGCCGTTATGACCGAAAGGAACCTCAGGGGATCGACTACTCGCATGGCCAGCCGCTCTGCGCTTTGCATGGCCAGCCGTTTTGGCACCAGTTCCCCGAACACCAGTGTAAAATATGAAAGTATCAAGGTGATCAGCACTACTACCACAGGCTTTATCAGCCCCGTCGATGCAGTCAGGCCCAGGTCCTGTATATACTTCACAAGCCTGTCGGCAAAGGTTTCGGATGCAAATGCACTGGATAAAAGACCTGCCAACGTGATCCCGATTTGGATGGTTGACAGGAACTTGCTGGGTTCGCCCAGCAGATCCCTTAGTTTCATGGCCTTCTTGTCGCCCTCTTCTGCCATGAGCCTGATCTTGGTGTCATTCAGGGACACAAGGGCCATTTCAGAAGCAGCAAAAAAAGCATTCAGCAGTATCAAGGCTAATAACACAATCAGCTCAACAAACATTTCGCTTTATCCTCCCAAAACACATAAATAAAAAGACAAAAAACCTCCGGCTCTGATCAGGGCCAGGTTTTTTGTCTTAATGCATATTTTCTGCGTTTTGGTTGCCGGTCTTACTGCCAGGATTATCGTCCATTGACTTGTTTTCACCGCCTGTTGATGTTGTTTTGCCAATATTATAACATATATTTTTGTATAGTAAAGCATAATGTATGCTCTGCTTCAGCCTGGCTAGACGTGGAAGCAGCTGCCGCCTATGAACTCCCTTAAAATGGATGTATTGGGTATATCCGCAGAGTCCAGGTCAACAAAGTACTTCAGGAATTTCCTCAGCCTGTTGACCTCGGTGAAATACCTGTGATCATCCGGGATATCCTCCAGCAGGCTCAGGATATATGATTTCAGCACTGCCAGCTCATATACAAGAGCGGAATTCAGCATGATGTCCGCAGCCTCCTGGAAGGGGAATATATACTTCTCCTCGCCCCGCCTTACGGAAGCCCACATGTCCAGGGTGGTCTCTATGGATGTGCCCCTGAAGTGAAAGTCACGGACCATACGCCTTATCAGCCTTGTATCAGTGGTCGGTATCCGGTTGTGATCGTCTATGTTGAGCTGGGTAAGGGCACTGATGTATATCTTGTACTTGTTTTCCCGGGGAATCATTTCCGTCAGCTTTTCATTGAGGCCGTGGATACCTTCCACGATGATGGGCTGATCCTCGTTCACCATGATCTCTGTCCCCGTATACACCCTTTTGCCCAGGGAGAAGTTGTAGGTGGGGATCTCCACCCGCTGGCCCTGGATGAGCCGGGTCATCTGCTCGTTGAACAGCTCCAGGTCGATGGCATCTATCGACTCCAGATCCCTTTCGCCCTTTTCATCCAGGGGGATGTCATCCCTGTCCAGGTAGTAGTTGTCCATGGATATAGGCACGGGATGGAGCCCGTTGACCATCATTTGGATCTTCAGGCGCTGGGCAAAGGTGGTCTTCCCCGAGGATGAGGGGCCTGCTATGAGCACGAGCCTGATCCTGTCCTTCTGGCGGGCTATCTCATCCGCTATGAAGGCGATCTGCTTTTCATGCTGGGCCTCGCAGATCCTGATAAGCTCCCCGCCCCGGCCTTCCTCTATCCTCCTGTTGAGGTCGGCTACGTTCTCGATGTTGATGATTTTGGCCCATTTTTCAGACTGGCGGAATATGGTGAACAGCTTGGGGCTGTCCTCAAAGGGCGCCAGCTCGCTGGGATTTTCCTTGTCAGGATATCTCAGAACCACGCCGGGCAGGTAGAATTTAAGCCCAAAGATTTTGAGGCAGCCGGTGGACGGCAGCATATAGCCATACAGGTAGTCGTACATCCAGCCGCATTTGTAAAGGGGTATTCTGTCTTCCTTTCTATACCTGAGCAACTCCAGCTTGTCAGTAAACCCCATCTCCCGGAAGATCTCTTTGGCCTCTTCGATAGGTGTGTCTATTTTTACAAAAGGCTCGTCAGCCTCAACTATCTTCCTCATCTGCTGCTCTATCCTGTGGACCTGCTTGGGCGTAAGGGTAAAGCCCCCGTGGACCTCGCAGTACAGGCCACCCCCGAAGGAATGCTCAATCGAAACCTTGCAGTCCGGGAAGACCTCCCTGCAGGCCCTTATAAAGATGAACACCAGGCTGCGGATATAGATCCGCTGGCCGTCCCCCGTAGTTATATCTATGGGCTCCAGGTCGCAGTCGCCCTGCAGCCTGTAATTCAGTTCCCTGATCTGGTTATTGACCATCACTGCGATGATCCGACTGCAGTCCACCGGGCTAAAGCGCGACAGCGCTTCGACTGCAGTTGTACCCTTGTCTGCGCTGATCACCTTGCCTTGGTATCGGATGCTGATTTGCTCCATTTCCCTTTCACCCTTCCGAACAGAGTCTATACCGGATAGTATGCCTGAAAGCCTGATAATTAAAGGTCATTCCTTCGGCCTGTAGTATATTATCCCGGTAACGGGCTTATAGTAGTTGGCCGCCAGGAGCTCGGAGGAAACTATTTTGCCGTTTTGGTACAAGACCCGGTATGTGTTGACTCTGTATCCCGGCCTCGATTTTACATACACCACGCTCTTGCCGGGCTCTGTCACATACTTTCCTTCCTTATCCTCGATCCGTTTTGGCTCAGGCGCAGGCTCCTCGGACAAAAGCCTGGTTTCAAGCCTGTATTTACCGCCTTCGGGCAGCTTCTCACCATAGACCTCAACGTATACCAGGTTATTCTTCCGGTATGCCCGGATAAACACCGGGGTATCCCTGTTGTTTTTAAATCTCAGGTCTACACCGCCGTAATATACCGTAGCGTCCAGCCCCATGGGGACATATGATACCGGATAGGTGTGGTGCCACCTTTCAACGATCTCAAGCCCGGCCAGGGCAGCGGCATTGAACAGGGTGGTCGATGTCTGGCAGACACCCCCGCCATAGTCGTCCTGAAGGCTTTTGTCAGGCATGATGATCGGTGCCGGCAGGTAACCGGCTTCCTTCGACCTGGATCCTACGACCGCGTTGAAGGAAAATACCCTGCCCGGATCCAGCCTGAAGCCATTGATCTTGCGAAGGGACAGAACTATATTGTGGATCCTGTTTTCCGTGCTGTCGAGCAGGTCCGTGGAAAAGGAGGCTACCAGGTCGGTAGCTTTGCTCAATTTCTCGGCTGTAAGCATTGGCTCCACTGCTTCAGGCTCTATAACGATCGCTTCCGTCCTTCCACCCTTCCTTATCGCCTCCAGGCGGTCTACAGCAGCCTTGTACAAGGCGTCCTGGTCCACCCTTTGGCCATACCTTTCCGGCTTGAGGTTCACAAACTTGACCTTTTCATCAGGGCGAAACTCGATCGTCGCATCGACCGGCTCTATGTACAAGCTGTCCGTGATTTCCTTTATATACGCCTTGAGCCGATCCAGGTCCATTTTCAGGGCTGTGCTCAGCTTCACATTCTTTTGCCTTGCCGACTTTGCAGCCGAGTACCTCTGGCCCGGAGGGCCCTGCCGCCCCACGCTGTATAGCTTGTTGAGCTTCTCTCTCCAGTCGATATATACATTTATCTGGGTGTGGTCAAGCTGCCAGCTTTTATCCTGGTATACGAATTCGAGCCCGTATCTGGCGAGTTCTGCTTCTGCTTTATGTTCAAACAGCCCTGCGGCTTCTTTATATGTCATTCCGCCGAGGGCAATACCATCCAAATATGTACCCTCGCAAAACGTATTTGAACCGGCCGTTTTGGAGACCTGCCTTATCCCCTGGTCCCGGGCCCCTTGCTCCCGGATTTCCTCCGCCCGGCCGTCCCGTTCCCTGACCCCCGGATCGAACATGCAGCCGGCTGCAGAAAGCATTGCACCTGTCACCAATATTGCAGCAAGGAGCAATATGAGCCTTCTGAGCCTGGTCTTCCTGTATCCAGTCCTGTCAGTCCTGTTCATCCAATCACCGGATCTACTGGTCCATGAGTGATGATACAACGGCAATGGCCGTATCCGGAACGTTAGTGATTATACCGTCCACGTCGGCCAGGGCCAGCGCCCGGATGTGCTCCGGCTTGTCGACTGTGAATGGGTTCATCAATATGCCGTGCGCCTTGCAGCCCTGAACGATAGGCGGCTGTATATTCACAAAGTAGGGATGTATGGCATCGGCACCCACCTTTTTCGCATAGTCCCAGGGCTCGACCAGGCCGGCCATATACAATATCCCGGTCTTGATGCCAGGCTCTATGCGCTTTACGGTCAGCAGACTGTAATGGTTGAAGGATGATATGATGGTCCGCCCTGTCATCCTGAAGGCCTTGAGGACGTCCAATGTCTTCTGCTCCAGCCCTTCATAGAAGATCGGCCCTGACTTCAGCTCGACGTTCAGGATGCCATCCCAGCCCTTCAGCAGGTCCAGCACCTCTTCGAGGGTCAGGATAGTTTCGCCCTTGAAGTCGGAGCCAAACCAGGACCCAAAGTCCAGTCCTTTAAGCTCCGACAGCTTCATGTCCTTGACCCAGCCTGTACCGTTGCTCGTCCTGTCCACCCTTTCGTCATGGATGACCACGATATGTCCGTCCTGGGTCAGGTGGACGTCAAGCTCTATTCCATCCGCTTTCATTGCGATGGCTTTTTTGAATGCCGCTCCGGTGTTTTCCGGCGCGTATGCAGATGCACCTCTATGTGCAAAAATCACAGGCTTTTTCATTGAAAGTACCTCCTATAGCTATAGCTTTGCTTTGTATTTCGTTTTGCATACAACCCTATTATATATCCTGCATTGCATAAAAAAATCCTCCCTCGGGAGGATCTTTTATTCTATTCAGCATCTTTGATCAAGGCAGCGTTCATAACAAACGGGTCTTTCAATGAAATCGTGCTTATTGTGTTGCCCTCTATGCCTCCCGCAACAAACCTGACCTGCTTTATACTGGTTTGATTCCAGGGATCTGTCAGTGAATTGACGATAGCGTAAAGGTTGCGGATCAGTACATCGCTGTTGGAAAGGTGCTCGTAAAATGCGGTTGGGATGCTTATTATAGCTGTACTGTCAACCACGCGGATCGTGAAGTCATCCACGGTCAGGTGCGGCGGCATTATCATTACGCTGCCTTCAGTTATTGGGCTCGATGCAAGGACCTCGATGATCTGTTTCACCTTGTTGCCCCCGTTCCTGGCTACTGCCCTGTATTCGGGTACCAGCAGCAGGCTCTGTGGATCCCCGAAGTAGACCTTGACGCGCGTACCGATGAAATCAGGGAAATCATCGATAGACAGCCCCTGATCAAGGGATATCGAATGGATCGGAAGGTTGGTGTAAACGCCCGGATCCGTCTCGTAATATACCCTTATGAAGCTTGTATCAGGCAGGGTGGTCAGGCTGTAAACCAGGGAACCCAGCAAGGCCTTTTCAGCAGCAGTGCTGCCTTTGAAGTTGGCCTTCAATTCCTTGGAGAAATACAGGGCTATGCCTTTAATATCCCCATCCTTCACGGTCTCTGTTTTGTTAAGGATTGTCCCTTCGGGCAAAGCAGGATACATGCCCTGGTCATGGCTGGCCGGGCCTTTCAGCAGCTCCTCGACAATAGCCTGGGCATACTGCTTGTTGGTCACATTGATCGTCCTGACCTCAGGCAGCAGGAAAGTGCCCTCCTTGTCCTGGAAAAACAGCTCCCTGTCGATATACCTGACCTCAGCGGTCCCGATCCTGGCTTCCTGGGCCAGTATCTCCGGTATACTCCTGGGATACCTGGTAAGGAGTCCGAGGATCTTGCCGTCCCTCTTGCCGTTATCAGTCAGCTCGTTGCTGTCCACATAAAGCTTGACATACTTGGCTATCCCAAGCTCGACCAGGGAATTGGTCAGCGCCGCCCTCGCGATCACCAGGTCCTCGGACATTAAAAATTCCGCGGAAAGGTTGACGGTCAGGATATTTTCCGCCCTGTCAAGCTTTATGAGCCTGGTTTCGGGGTGTATGACAGGCTGCAGGACATTGGACCTGGGACCACTTATTAGGTTCTTTACGACATCCTGCATGAGCTCTTCGTCGCTGGTTTTTGTGAATGATCTTATTTCAGGCGATAGTTCATTGCGTTC
>JAKORJ010000127.1 GCA_029777885.1 Bacillota bacterium
ATAAACATAATTGATGCCGTCTGTAAATTCAGCATTTATAGTCAGTTCAGCTTTTAGTGTAAATGTTTTATTTCCGTAAACGTCATGCGTTATGTCCCTTGTGGCTTGCCCGATCAGTATTTCTTCATGTCTTCTGATAGCAGATAGATTGCCGGTAACATTATACGATACACCATCAATGGTTATTTTGCCGGGCTGGCTGCCTGAAAGTGGTTGGACAAGTGGTGCTGATGGGCCTGCTCCTATATAAAAATTAACTGTGACTGTACTTCTGTTGTTGGATACACTCTGAGTAGCAGACCAGGTTAACTTTAAATAATGGTCGTATCCGAATGAAGATTGTGTGCTGCCGCTTAATGCCATTTATATCACTCCCCTGCGTACAAGAAGGTCAAATGATCTGGGTGCGAATCAAGGTTCTGGATTTTGAATTTCCCTATTATTAGGGCCAGCAGGTACTGCGCCCGCTGCTCAGCGTCCCAGTATGACACTAGCTCGTCCTGGCCGCCGATGTTCTGCTTGAATCCCACTTTGTTGGGCTGCAGCGATAGCTTGGTTTCAAACTCGGTCCCTCCGATTAGGAGTTCGGCGTTCTGCCCGTCAAAGTGCAGGTAGTTAGTCTTTTCCTCTATCTGGCCCATACGGTCCTCTAGGTCAGAATTGGCGATTTCCACGGTGCTAAACTTGAGATCAAATTCATTTACCTTTAGCTGCATCTGGGCCATTTCGTCCCTGATCGGCCCTTCTGCATCGGCTACTGTCTGCTCTAGGGTAGCGGTCAGATCCGATACTGTCTGCTCGATCTGGTTACTTATGTGTTCAAGTAGGCCAGTTTCTAGGTCCTGTACCTCGGTTTGCGAAACCTTGCTTGCGATCCGGCCATCCATGGCCTGCAGGTAGGTTATAAGGTCGTCCCCCTGGTCGTTTATAACAATCCATTCGGCCATGATCCCGATCGCCTGTATCAATTTAACGATTAGGCTGCCGTCCGATGTAATGCCGTAATGCCACACGGGGTCCCCGTCATTCCATCCCTGGTCGGTCCAGGCCAGGCCCATCTCGGTCATGGTCCAGATTACCTGGCTTTCTTCAAGTTCTGGCTTGTCGTGGATATATACCTTTTTGGCCCCACCCACTTCCAGGGTTGAGGTGTAGAAGCCCAGTGCATTACTCATCAATTCGTTGAGCCGCAATACAGCCTGCTCCATGGCTGATGTTTGCCGGGCAGCCTCGATCTGGGCCACTGCCTGCAGTACCCGTTTCTGCCTCGGCGTAAACGGTGCGCCGGTGGCATAGCCTTTTACGGTTTGGGTTTCCCCCTTGGCTTGCAGCTTGCTATTACCATTTAATCTGAAGGTATGGTTTGTTATGATGCTTGTTAATTCGTTGCCCTCGATATCTTTAAATGTCGTTATTACGTCCCCTGGCCAAAGGTGCGGATACCCAACTGTTTCTATGTCATAAGGCCGGTATGTGAAGCCGCCTATTTTGGCATATATGGCAGACAATACGCCTGCATAGTTATCCTGCAGGAGCGGATTGTCCTCGATTACTATAGCATAAGTGTCCGTTCCGGCAATATATCCCTGCTCCGAATCAGCAGAGTAATATACTATGCCGGTTATTTCGATATCCGCCTCCGCTATGGAGTTATAAACCATCATGTCGTCCGGGCTGATCTCCAAGTCCCCTGTTTGATTGTCTCCATACCAGGAAAGCTGCAGTCGCCTTAAATGGTCTATCCATGCATTTGTGCCGGCTAGTTCTGCCACCCAAGCAACGATATGATGGTATGTAATGTCTTGCCCTTCTGGTCGATTGCCCACGACATATTCTTTATTTGTGAAGTTTACAGTCCCCAGGGTGACATTGCACTTGCTACAGGCATCCTGAATAATCTGAAGCAGGCTTGCTGGGTATTCCAGGTCGGTATTGTATGGCCGGTTGAACTTGGCCATATCGTCCAACGCCTTGATCTGCATGGTTGTCAGCTTCCTTGGAGGTTCGTCCACGGTAAATATACCGGCCTGCAGGGGCTCTCCGTCTATATCCAGCACGACAGTAAGTTGTGCGCCTTCCCATCGGATATTGCTCCATTGCCCATCTGAATTATCAAGCGTAAATATAAGCTCTGAAGTATCGGCACAGCCTATCTCAATGTTAGACCCTAACGCCCAGTTCCGTTCAATAGAAAAAGAGCCCTCTATTATATCATCTTCGGTTATAGTGAACGGAGAGCCAGTAATAGGAGTGACCGTAATAGTCACTCCTACGGGACCGCCTTCATATAGATG
>JAKORJ010000128.1 GCA_029777885.1 Bacillota bacterium
CCATGCATTGTGTAGTTTTGAAGGTACAAACCTTCAAACCGGATAAAGTCCGGTACATATTCCGGTGGCAATAGCGAAAGGGTCACACCTGTTCCCATTCCGAACACAGAAGTTAAGCCTTTCAGCGCCGATGGTACTTGGCGGGTGACCGCCCGGGAGAGTAGGTCGCTGCCGGATTTAAAAACACCCAACACTTTATCATGAAGTGTTGGGTGTTTTTTTGCTGCCCAGAAAATGAACTGCTGTTATATTGAAATAATCATATTGTCCATGTAATAATAAATTTGTATATTTAGTGTTGATAGAGTCGTGGTAAAATATAAATAAACTGCAAAGTGCATACATATATCAAATAATAGTTATGTATATATAAAATCTTTAAGTATACAAACTACCGTATAACCACCATTGCCAGGTATGTTGGCATCAATAATGAGCTGTATTTCAGCCGCGTCTTCAAGAAAAAGGTGAAGGTGAGCCCATCAGAATACCGGGAGTACCTAGAATACATTATCCCATAATTGATAGCTATTTGCCGAACTGCTGCACTATTTGAAGCAGTTTGTTTTGACCGTATTATCCATTCCATTGCATTATTAGGCAAAATTTGTTATAATGCATACGAATATGTATATATCTATAGTTTATCGTCAATTACAATAGGATAAGTGAATATCCCTGTTAGTCTGAAATACCGGAGGTTCTTTTATGCTTAAGCTGATCTTCGGGATTTTGATAAGCATGCTCCTCCTGATCGTATTAATGTTCGGTCAGCTTGTAGACAAGGCAAGCGACAGGCCAGATGAAGAAGGACCACAATTTACACCGAAATATCACATCCAGCTCCTGCTCCACGATACAAACGAGTATTTCTGGACCCTGTTCAAAGAGGGGGCGAACGACGCTGCCCGTGAATTCAAGATATATCCTGAGTTTATCACCATAGCCCAGCAGGATATAAGCGATTTGACAGCCGCAGTTGAAATGGGGGTCAATTCCGGGGTCGATGGCATCATCCTGACGGCAGCAGATTCCGAAGAGACACAGAAGCTGATCGATAAAGCCGAGGCAAACGGTGTGCCTATCGTAGCCTATGAAAATGACAACTACATCTTGCCTAACACACCCGTAGTCGGCACCAACAGTTACAGCCTCGGATATATGGCCGGCGAGCTGGCCCTGGAGGCTGCGGATGATGCGGTAAGAGCAGCATTGATAATCCCGAATTCAGGCAGCGATGGCGATGTCAAGTACAACAATATGATCGTCCAGGGGCTTTTGGAATCATTCTCAGCATACAGCAGAGCCAGCCTGGTCAGCACCCTGACCATCAACCCGGAAATGTTTGAAGCAGAGATGCTGGCTTCCATAATCGTTGATAAGCATAAGGACGTCAACCTCATCATCTGCATGGACGAAAGCAGTACCCCGGGTATCGCGCAGTCATTGGTAGACAACAACGTTGTAGGCGATATAAAGCTGATAGGCTACGGCTTGATGCCACAAACCGTTGACTATATCAAAAAGGGCGTCATTCACGGGACCATATATCCCGATGCTTATGAAATAGGCTATATGGCAGTCAGGCAGTTGTACAAGCTGATGGAAGGACAGCCCGTCAGCGATTCGATAATCACGGATCTTAACGCAGTTGATCTGGAGGATATTCTGTCAGCAGACTTAGATATACCCAGGTAATAAATGCCCACAGGCGGAAAGGATGCCAGAGCATGATCGGGGGATCAGGGGTCAGCTACAGGACAAAACTCACTACATTCTTTTTGCTGGCGACAACGATCTCATTTCTTGTCGGGATTTACAGCTATGTCTCTTCCCGGGTGCTGATGAACGATATGACGCAGATGCTGGACCGTACCCAGCACCTTACCGGGTTGTACAACGATCTTGTATTGATTCAGCAGGCTACTGAGGACTACCTTTTTACAAGAAGCTCGGACAGCCTGCAGGCCTTTTACGATTACAGCAACTCCATAACCGCACTGATGCAAAAGCTTAAACAGGATATGGATTATACGCAGCGCGGTGTGAAGATCACCAATCTGTACAACATGCTGGACCATTATCTGAAAGCGCTAGACCAGGTCATCATAGACAAGCGCAATAAGAAAACAGATGCATACATTGCAGGTTATCAGGAGGCTAAAAAGCAGTATGACTATATAGGCCACTACATAGAGAAGATCCTGAGTACGGATCTGGCTGACAGTGCGCAAAAATATGCAAATATAAAGCAGGAGATCGACAGAAGCGCGGCGATAAACTACTTCCTGTTCGGCATTACGATATTGCTGACTATAGTAACGATAGTGCTTTTCAGCAACGAGATAACCAAGCCGCTGCGCAAGCTGGTTTCGTATGCCAGAGAGATAATAAGGGGAGAGTTTGATGTAGAGATCAAGCAGGATAAAACCAGCAGCGAGGTAAGGATCCTGTTTCAAACCTTCCGCATGATGACAGAGAGCATCAAGGAATACATCAATGAACTTAGGGAGAAGCAAAAGCTTGAGCGCAAGCTGAACGAAGAGAAGCTGAACAACCTGAAGATGAAAAGCGCCCTTCAGGAAACCGAATTATTATCCTTGCAGTCTCAGGTCAATCCGCATTTTATATTCAATTCCATAAACATTGGTGCGAAAATTGCCATGCTCCAGGGAGACAAGGTCACCTGCGAATACCTGGAGAATTTTGCCGACCTGTTCCGCTACAGCCTGAAGGGCTTGGGCTATAACGCCACTCTTCAGGAGGAAATAGAGAATGTGACAGCCTATATGAATTTGCTGATAGTAAGATTCGGTGGGCTGATTGATTTCAGGATAAGCGTGCCTGAAGACAAGGCTTTGCGAAGCCTGGTCATGCCACGCATGACGTTGCAGCCCTTGGTGGAGAACGCATTTATCCACGGCGCTAGTCAAAACGAGGACGGCGGGACCATAAAGCTGGAGGCAGAAGTGCGTAACGGTCGGGCTTTGATAACCATTTCCAACACGGGCCGGGAAATTCCTGAAGAAACGATCCGGCTCATCCTGAGCCAAAAGTACGAAAAGCATAAAGACCAAAAAAGGCAGGGACATACAACAGGTATAGGGATCGTAAATGTGCTAAGCCGCTTAAGGCTTTTCTACAAGCAGGAGGATGTTATGGAAATACGGTGCAGCGACGGGTGGACCAGGTTTATACTGAAGCTGCCCTTGCTGAAGGAGGAAGCGGTTTGACTGATACCTTGAAAGTGCTCATAGCGGATGACGAGCCAATAGCGGTGCAATCCCTGGTATTTTGGATAAAAGGCCATTTTGACTCACTACATATCGCAGGTACCGCAAGAACGGGAAAGGAAGCTGTCGAAAAGGCGATCGAGCTTCATCCGGACCTGGCTATAATGGATATCAACATGCCTGGTATAAACGGGCTGGACGCCATCAGAAAAATCAAGGAAATGAACCCATCCATAAGCTTCATTATAATAACGGCTTATGACTACTTTGATTACGCAGTGGAATCTGTCTCGCTCGGAGTTGAAAAATACCTGCTCAAGCCGGTCAAGGAAGCTGTATTCGTAAAGACACTGGAAATGGTCACGGAGAGGATCAAACAGCAAAAGGAAAGGATGCGAGACCAGCTGGAGCAGCAGGAAAGGCTCAAGCTGGCAATACCTATTATAGAAGCAAGCTTTGTCTACTCTCTGTGCATGTTCGACAGGGATAATGATGATCTGGAAAGGTACTGCAGCCTGCTCGGGTACGAAGAAAGCAGTGGCTATATCATGATATTGGATTTTTCACAATACAGGGATTCTGCGGAGGCTAGCATCGATGCCCACCTTGAAGGCGAGAAGCTGTACGATGAATACAGGCGGGTGATAAAGTCCTGCTGCGATTGCCTGGTAGGTCCTTTCATGGCCAACCAGATAGTTGTATATATATTTGACAAGGATAATTCGGGCAGCACCTATGAACAAAAGACAAGGTCCATCAACCTGGCTGAGCGGATAATGGAACGTATAAGCCGGCATTCGAAGGATTTGCACATCGGGATAGGGAAATTTTACACGGATGTCAAGGATGCCAAAAAATCCTACCGTCAGGCCTTCAACGCCTTGCAGGCATTGCACCGTTTGCAGGACGATGAAGGGGAACCTTTTGCGCAAAGCCGGATCCTGCATGACGATGACATTTCTGAAACCACCGAGGGTATGGATATATGGTTCGAGCAAGCGCCTGAGGATGAGATATTTGCGAAAGTGCCATATGAAAAGGAAGCGACTATACTTATGCTGTTCGACAACGTTTATAACAGCCTGGCCGGTGGGAGCGGCATTGACTTTAGCTCGCTGAAAAACCGGATGATTGGCCTTGTGGTAGGTTTTTTCAAGCGCTGGGAGGCTGTCATGGACAGCAATTATGATGTGTTGCACCAAATCATACAAGCCAAATCAAAACAGGAGCTGCATATGATATGCAGGCAGTTTATTAGTAGCGTATTGCCAAAAATAAACGGCAGCAAGCAGAAAAAGGCCAATTCCATCATTGAAAAAGCCGATCGTTTCATAGAAGCCAACTATTCACAGGATATTAGCCTGGAGGCAGTAGCCAGGGAGGTAAACTTAAGCCCATATTATTTCAGCCGTTTTTACAAAGAGATGACCGGACAGAATTTCATAGACAAACTTGCAAATATAAGGATAGAAAAAGCAAAGGAGCTCTTGCTCGACCCGGAGCTTTCGATAAAGGACATATCAATGAAAGTAGGATTTACCGATCCCAATTACTTTTCAAAGGCCTTTAAGAAGATAACAGGTGTAACCGCCAGTGACTATCGCAAGCTGTTTGACGCCAATGCAAAGTAAGTTCCGTGAGGTCTGACAAAGCAGGAGGTGGAATAATGAAAAAGCTGATTCTAGCGCTTTTTGTTGCCGGCCTGGTTCTCGCTGCCGGCTGTACCGACTACGAGCCTATACCTACAGGTGACCAGGAAGATAAGGTGATCGTAGGATTTTCCATGGGTACCCTGATGGAGGACAGGTGGATACGTGACAGGGATATCTTTCTTGCCAAGGCAAAGCAGGAGGGCATAGAAGTCATTGTGAACAATGCCAACAGGGATTCCAACCTGCAGTATAAACAAGTGATGGAAATGATAAACCAGGGGATCGATGTACTGGTCATCGCACCAAACGATTGCTACAGCGAAGTAAGGTGTGTCAAAGCGGCCAAGGACAGGGGCATCCCGGTTATTTCCTATGACCGCCTGGTCATGAATGCTGACGTAGATGTCTACATCTCCTTCGATCATTTCAAAGTAGGAAAGCTCATGGCGCAGGAGCTTATAAAAAAAGCGCCTGAAGGGGGATATTTGCTGGTTAGTGGTCCAAAAAGCGATTACAATACCGAGCTCATTTATCAAGGTGTAATGAGTGTTTTAGAAAGCAACATTGAAAGCGGCAAGATAAGCCTCCTTGGGGAAACATGGGTAGAGGGCTGGACAAGGGAAACCGCCTATCAATATGTTTCAGATCAGCTGGAGATGTATGGCGAGGATATAAAGGGGATCATCTGCGGAAATGATTCCCTGGCCTGGGGTGTCATAGATGCCTTATCTGAAGCCCAGATGGCGGAGCAGGTCGTGGTATCGGGCCAGGATGCTGACCTGGTGGCCTGCCAGAGAATAGTGACGGGAAAGCAGACTATGACCACTTATAAACCAATACAGGAGCTGGTGGAGAAAACGGTGAAAGTATGCGTGGACCTGGTCAACGGAAAAGATATCATGTACGAAACCACCATTTTTGACGGCACCTATGATGTCCCATATATCTACATCGATGTTGTCCCGGTAACCAGGGAAAATATCGATGAAACTGTGATCAAGGACGGCTTTCATCTTTACGAGGATGTTTACCTGAATGGAAAGTGATCACTTCTGTAAATTATTGCTGTCCCAGCTTAAGCAATGGCAACAAAATTAAGGCTTTAAACCAGGCAGCTTTTATCCTGGCAATAAAATATTGACATAAGGCAAATACCTCCATTGTGCAAATATTAAGCATATTATACGATAAAACCAGATAAAAGCTGTTCAATGTAGCTAAAAAGCAATCGGACAGCCTTTAACAAATCAAAGGGGGAATGGATTTTATGAAGAAAATCGTTGCTCTCTTGTTGTGCACAATTCTGGTTGCATCATTGACATCCTGCGGCCTGTTCGCTGGAGGCAAGGGCGAAGTCGATATCGGTATTGTCCTGCCAACCAAGGATGAGCCCAGATGGCTTCAGGATGAAGCGAGGTTTAAAGAAATCATCAAGGATACCGATTACAAGGTAGAGGTACTGTTCAGCCAGGGCAGCCCTGAAACTGAGAGGACCAATGTCGAGACCTTGATAACACGCGGCATCGATGTCCTGATCATCTGCCCGCATGATGCTGCACAGGCGGCAGCGGCAGTAGAGAAAGCAAGAGAAGCCGGCGTCAAGGTCATTTCTTACGACCGCCTGATAACAGGCACCGAAGCTGTAGACTACTATGTGACCTTTGACTCGATCTCTGTCGGTGAAGCCATGGGCCAATACCTGGTCGACAATGCAACCGGTACTGGCAATCCTCTGTACTTGTATGCAGGCGCATTAACGGACAACAACTCCTTCCTGTTCTTTGAAGGCGCATGGAACAAGCTGCAACCCAAGGTCAAGGACGGGACCTTTGTGATCAAGAACTCCTCTGAGGCTGTAGCACTGCAGGACAAAGCCACCCTCACCAGAGATGAGATGTCCAAGATAATCGGCCAGGTCACTACGGACTGGAATTTCAACGTGGCCAAATCCAAGGCTGAGGCACACCTGACAGCAGTAACAGCTGCTGACAAGGGCAAATGCTACATACTGGCGCCCAACGACGGTACAGCCCGCTCCATTGCTGATGTATTTGCAGCCGACGCTGATGTATCAGGATACTTCATAACCGGCCAGGACGCTGAAAAGGCATCAGTTCAGTACATCATAGATGGCAAGCAGTCTATGACGGTGTTCAAGGATACACGTACCCTAGCTTCCGATGCTATGGCCATGGCCATAGAGATCATAAAGGGCAATACTCCGAGCACCGATGCCGAATACGACAACGGGAAGATCAAAGTCCCATCCAAGCAGACACCAGTCGTAGTCGTAACCAAGGACAATGTCAAGAAGGAACTGATCGATTCCGGTTACTATAAGGCATCTGATTTTGAAGGGCTTGAATAAACATATGCCTGAATAGGCTGAGCTATCTAAAGACCGGTTTAAGAATAATGCCCATTATTTTTAGACCGGTCTTTTCTTAAGGAGGTTTCCCGGTGAGCGACTGCATACTGGAAATGAGGAATATCACCAAGAAATTCCCCGGCGTGGTTGCGCTTAAAGATGTAAATTTCAAAGTAAATAGAGGTGAGATACATTGCCTGGTAGGTGAAAATGGCGCCGGCAAATCAACGTTAATGAAGGTCTTGTCCGGAGTGCATCCCTATGGCACTTATGAGGGTGATATAATCTATGACGGCATGACAAGACAATTTCGCTCCATTGCTGACAGCAAGGCTGCAGGGATCGCGATCATCTATCAGGAGCTGGCCCTTATTCCGGAGTTAAGCGTTTACGAAAACATATATTTCGGGCATGAGATCATGAAAGGGCGGACTATAGACTGGAACCAGACCATTGTGCAAGCGGCAGAAATGCTGAAAAAGGTCAGGCTGGATGTGAACCCGTCGGTCAAAGTAAAGGAGCTGTCTGTCGGAAAGCGCCAGCTTGTTGAGATAGCGAAGGCGCTTTGCAGGAACGTGAAGCTGCTGGTCCTGGATGAACCGACAGCTGCCCTCAATGAAGATGACAGCGCGAATTTGCTGAATCTGCTGAAGCAGCTCAAGGAACAGGGCATCACATCTATTCTGATCTCTCACAAGCTCAAGGAGATCGTGTCAGTAGCAGACAGGATAACGGTCCTAAGGGACGGCGCATCCATTTGCACCCTGGATGCAACCCAGCGCAAGGTTTCAGAGCAGGAGATCATCAAATACATGGTCGGCCGGGAAATAGAGAATATCTTTCCGCCGCGGATAAACAGGAATATAGGAGAGGTCTGCTTTGAGGTCAGAAACTGGACGGTGTATAATCCTGCTGCCGAGCGGGAGATATTGCATAATATAAATATGTATGTCCGAAAAGGTGAAATAGTGGGTATTGCAGGCTTGATGGGAGCAGGGCGTACCGAGCTGGCTTTGAGTATATTTGGCAACACCCCACGGTATAAAATATTGAGCGGCGAGCTCCGCATCAATGGCAAACCCATGACCTTCAGGCATCCGAAGGATGCTATGAAAGCAGGCATCCTTTATGTCACGGAGGACCGAAAGCGTAACGGCCTGATACTGATACAGGATGTGAAATACAATATATCGATAGCAAATCTGGAAAGCCTTACCCAGGGTATAGTCATAAATGAGCATGAAGAAGTCAATATAGCCAGGCATTATCAGGAATCACTCAGCATCAAGACCCCTACGGTCCGCCAGCTGGTCAACAATTTGAGTGGGGGCAACCAACAGAAGGTTTCTGTTGCCAAATGCCTGTTTGCTAAGCCGGACATCCTGATACTGGATGAACCCACCAGGGGCATCGATGTAGGGGCAAAATATGAGATCCACACGATAATGAACCGTTTGGTCGAGCAGGGCATGAGTATTATAATGATCTCTTCAGAGCTAATGGAGATCCTCGGCATGAGCGATAGGATCTATGTAATGGCAGAGGGCACCATAACCGGAGAACTCAAAGCAGAGGACGCAACAGAACAGAGAGTAATGGCCCTTGCTACAAAGGTAGAGGAGGCGGCAGTATAATGAGCACACAAATGCAGCTTGATGGCACTAAAAGAAAATCCTTCTTCAGAGACCGGGTCCTCACTGGGTTGAAATCCTTCGGCAGCGAGCTATTGACCCTGGTCAGGAAGAATATTCGTTCTTACGCAATGTTCATCGCCTTGATAGGCATTTTTATCTTCTTTGGCATACGAACCAAAGGCCTGTTCTTGTCACCCAGGAATATCAGTGATCTTTTCAACCAGACGGGATATGTTGCTGTTTTGGCTATCGGCATGACGATCATACTGATCATCAGGCATATCGATCTTTCGGTCGGTTACGTTGCAGGCTTTCTCGGCGCAGTAGCGGCAATACTTTTGAAAGACGGTTGGCCTGTGTATCTGGTGATTCCGGTAGTTTTGGTGCTCGGCACACTTATTGGATTGTATCAGGGCTTTCTCGTGGCTAAGGTGGGCGTGCCGGCATTTGTGACTACCCTGGCAGGCATGTTTATTTTCCGCGGGCTTTTGTCTCTGATACTGGCTGGTACCGGTACCATTATAGTGTACGATGAAGCTTTCAAGGCGATTTCAAATGGGTTTATACCCGATATACCCATAGAAGCCAACATGCATATACTTACCCTGGTCCTGGGAGCGCTGTTGACGATAGCTATCATATATGGCCAGGTAAGGACCAGAAGGACAGCAATGGCATACCGCTTTGAGGTTACATCGCTTGCTGTTTTTATATTAAAAAACATATTGATCGCGGCCGCCATCATGCTGGTAGCGTTCATGCTTGCGGGTTACAAAGGGCTGCCCTGGTCTTTCATAATCGTTGGAGTAGTGCTTTATATCTATAATTTCATACTGAACAAGACCAGGCTGGGCAGGTACATATACGGGATAGGCGGCAATGTAGAGGCAGCAGAGCTTTCGGGTGTCAATGTACAGAGGATCACCTTGTTTGCTTTTGCATCCGTCAGCCTGATGGCAGCCCTGGGCGGTATCCTGTTTACCTCCCGTTTGTCTTCTGCATCTCCCCAGGCCGGCATGGGCTTTGAGCTGGATGCGATCGCATCTTCATACATCGGCGGTGTATCGGTCAGCGGCGGGGTAGGCAAGGTAACGAATACTATAATCGGTGCCCTTGTCATCACATCTTTGACTAATGGCATGAACATTATGGGTATCGACATCTCGTTCCAGTACATAGTCAAGGGGATAATTTTCATCCTTGCTGTTGCCTTTGATATAAAAACCAGAAAGCAAGGCTGACTGTTTCCATGCATCTTGATATATCGATCGTTTGATAAAATTAAGTGAAGGTTCGGTGCCTTCACTTTTTAGCTTTATGGCAAGCACTTTTGGTTTTTTATTGTCAAGTTTATGTTTCGTGTTTGCCCTGCCGGATGATATAATCAAAAAAAATAGAATTCTACACAAAAAGGGGCAAGTCATGAAACTGCTTGACATCAACGAACTGGACTCAAACTGGAGAATAGGATTGTTTAAGAATACAGCCAATGAAACATTCGTCTATTACGGTGATCTGGATATATCCCTGGAGAATGAGGAAACTGATATAACAGGCAAATTCGAAACGCGGGAAACATTTGTTGTTTTGGAAGGGTGTGGCCTGCTTAAGTACAATGATGAGGTGCTGGCCGTAAAAAAAGGCAGTGTCATAATAGTCGAGCCCGGCGAAAGCCTCAGGCTTTCTTCGGACAAGACTGATATCCTGATAACCCTTTGGTGCTGCCCGGTCAGATGATTATATGCTTTACTAACAAGGAGGCTTTAGCATGGTCAAATATGGTTTCAACTTCCTGTGGATGTTTGTCTGGCATGGAGACAAACCCGAACCTGTAAACGAAAGGGAGCTTGATTTTCTGGCTGAAACGGGCTTCAACTTCGTCAGGATCCCGGCGGATTACCGCTTCTGGACCAGGGATTTTGACTATTTCCACCCGGATGAGGATGTATTCAGGTACATCGACTCATATCTTAAGGCGTGCAGTGAACGTGGCATACATATGTGCCTGAACCTCCACAGGGCTCCGGGCTACTGCATTAACCGTAACGAGCTGGAAAGGGACAACCTGTGGACGGACAAGGTGGCCCAGGATGCATTCGTATTTATATGGGAGCTGTTCGCCAGGCGGTATAAGGGAGTGCCATGCAGCCAGCTCAGCTTCGACTTGGTGAATGAACCGGCCAATATCGGCCAGTATGGTCTGACGCGGGAAAACCATGCCGACCTGGTCAGGAGGACGGTAAAGGCGATCCGGGCAATAGATCCTGACAGGGAAATAGTTATAGACGGCCTTGGCGGCGGCAATATTGCTATGCCAGAACTGGCCGGCCTGGACGTTATCCATAGCGGCAGGGGCTACCAGCCTATGGCGCTCAGCCACTATAAAGCTGAGTGGTGCGGATGGCTGGGAGACATCCCTGAACCGGTGTATCCGGGGCTCAATTGGAGCGGCAGGGTTTGGAACAAGGAAGCCCTGAGGGAGTACTATATGCCATGGCTTGAGGTGCAGCAGATGGGAGCCAGGGTGCATATCGGTGAATTCGGATGCTACAACAAGACCCCCAATGATGTCGCACTTAGGTGGTTTGAAGACCTGCTAAGCCTCTACAAGGAATTCCGGTGGGGCTATGCCCTGTGGAATTTCAAGGGCGCCTTCGGTATCGTCGAACACGGGCGTCCCGGCACCGTATATGAGGACTACAAGGGTTTTAAAGTCGACAGGAGGCTGCTCGACCTCCTGCTGGCAAACAGAGTGGACCAGGAGTAGACGGATTGCCTTACCTGGCCGATAAGCTGTCCCATTTCTGCTTAAGCCCTTTGTCGGACAAGGTGTCCATGAGATAATCAGTGAATTCGGAGCTGGTTGCACCGGTATCACGGCCGGTGATGACCAGCTTTTTTTCATATTGGCCGCATATGTCAAGGGCCATCTGCAGCCTTCTCGACATCTCCACGTAACCAATGTGCTCCAGCAGCATGCCTGCAGCCCGGATTATGCTGCTTGGGTCGGCATACTGGCCCCGGCCTTCCTCGACCATTCTTGGAGCAGAACCATGGATGGCTTCGAACATGGCGTAGCGATTGCCTATGTTTGCGCTCCCCGCCGTACCTACTCCGCCCTGGAATTCCGCGGCCTCGTCGGTCAGGATATCGCCATACAGGTTGGGGAGGACCATGACCCTGAACTGGGTACGCCGCTTCGGGTCAATGAGCTTGGCAGTCATTATGTCTATGTACCAGTCGTCCCATTCAACCTCAGGGTATTCTCTGGCGACCTGCCTGGCAACGTCAAGAAATTTACCGTCAGTAGTTTTCACAACATTGGCCTTTGTAACGACCGTTACCTTGTTGATCCCGGTCCGGCTGGCATAGTCAAAGGCTGCCTTTATGATGCGGTAGGATCCCTCCTGGGTGGTAACGGTGAAATCAAGGGATATGTCGTCATTCACATGGATCCCGTTGCTGCCCAGGGCATAAGCACCTTCGGTGTTTTCCCTGAAGAAGACCCAGTCTATGCCCTGCTCCGGGACCCTGACAGGCCTTACATTGGCAAACAGGTCAAGCTCCTTGCGCATGGCTACATTGGCGCTTTCAATATTAGGCCAGGGATCTCCTGCCCTTGGCGTGGTTGTCGGGCCCTTTAGTATCACATGGCATTTTTTAAGCTCTGCCAAAACATCATCAGGGATTGCCTTCATATGCTTGGCCCTGTTTTCGATGGTAAGTCCGTCTATGACCTTGAACGCGACCTTGCCTTTTTCGACCTCATCCTTCAATAGGAACTCCATTACCCTTTGCGCCTGGGCGGTGATGAAAGGACCTATGCCATCTCCGCCCGCAATGCCTATGATGATGGGGCTTAGCTTGATGTAATCGATAAACTCTGTCTCCGATTTCATTTTTTCGATCCGGGCAAACTGCTGCTCCAGCAGCTTTCCCAGGTGCTCCTTGGCTCTTTCTATTGCTTCCGCGTTATTCACTAATGTAACCTCCCAAAGCATATTTCCTTAAGGCTAGGATCCTTTGGCATATTATATTATATAAACGCTCCGAAGACAAATACTTGTAACTGACATTTGCAATTCTTTCCACACATGCTAGAATAAATGTGAACATAGATCCTCCCTCCATAGCCGGAGGGGGAGAGGAAAAAATGCTTTGCAAGGAGTGGATGCCAAATGGAATTCAGAGAGCTTGTGAGAACGAGAAGGTGTATAAGAGGCTTTAAAGACAGGGAAGTACCGGACGACCTTATACTGGAGCTCCTGGACGCTGCCCGCTTTGCACCCAGCGGCGGCAACTGCCAGCCCTGGCACTTCTATGTGATAAAAAACAAGGACCTTCTGGATCAGATACATAAAAAGGCATATCCAGCAAGCTGGTTTATCGAAGCTCCTGTTGCTATTGTAGTATGCGCAAATATACCTGAGTCTGAGAGGCGCTACGGAGAGAGAGGACGCAACCTGTACTGCATCCAGGATACTGCAGCGGCCGTCCAGAATATTTTGCTCTGTGCAAAGGATCTCGGCCTGGGAGGCTGCTGGGTTGGCGCATTTAACGAAGAAAATTTGAGAGAGCTGCTTGGACTTAAAAAGGATATGCGTCCGGTTGCGATAATACCCCTGGGCTATCCCGTGAGTGAACCTCAGGCTCCGAAGCGTAAGCCTATTGAGGAAATTGCAACGTTTATTTGACATCAATCAGGGTATAAAAACTCCAGGAAGGCATAGCAAGGAACGGAGATGGTCAATATGTTCAAGCTTGTGCTTATGAGACATGGAGAAAGCGAATGGAACCTGGAAAACCGGTTTACCGGCTGGACGGATGTGGATCTGTCGGATAAGGGGGTACGGGAAGCCATCGAGGCCGGCAGGTTACTTCGTGACAAGGGCTTTACCTTCGATTTGGCCTATACCTCTGTACTCAAAAGAGCGATCAAGACCCTCTGGCATGTCCTGGATGTGCTCGACCTGCACTGGATACCCGTATATAAGTCATGGCGCTTGAATGAGCGGCATTATGGCGCGCTCCAAGGACTAAACAAGGCTGAGACTGTGGACAGGTACGGCGATGAGCAAGTATTGATCTGGAGGAGGAGCTATGATGTCGTTCCCCCACCCTTGACTGAAGACGATCCCAGGCACGCCGGAAATGACGTCAGATATTTAAATGTAAGCAAAGATGACCTGCCCCTGGCCGAGTCGCTCAAGCAGACAACAGAGAGGTTCCTGCCCTATTGGGAAGAGGAGATAGTTCCCCGGATAAAGGAGGGCAGGAGGGTCCTGATCGTTGCCCACGGCAACAGCCTGAGGGCGCTGGTCAAGCATCTTGACAACATATCTGACAAGGATATCGTGGGATATAATATACCTACAGGCGTACCGCTTGTTTATGAACTAGACGATGGGCTCAGGCCCCTGAAAAAATATTACCTGACCTGGGAGAACCTAGATGCTTGAATATTGATGATGGAGGTTATTGACATGTGGCGGTTATATGCAGTGCTGGCGGCGGTCTTTGCTGCCTTGACGTCGATCCTTGCAAAAATGGGTATCAAAGGTGTCAACTCGAATCTGGCTACAGCGATAAGGACAGTCGTGATAATCCTCCTGGCATGGGCTATAGTATTCTCTACAGGAGCCCACAAGGGGCTCAAGGATCTGACCAGGCAGAACTGGCTGTTCCTGATCCTGTCAGGTTTGGCCACGGGGCTGTCTTGGCTTTTCTACTACAAGGCCATATCCGAAGGCGATGTATCCCAGGTCGCACCTATAGACAAGTCCAGCATCGTGCTTACCCTGATACTGTCCTTTGTACTGCTGGGTGAACAGGTGACGGCAAAAACCCTGATAGCAGGCGCGCTTATAACAGCAGGCACCTTCCTTATGCTTTGGAAATAAGGTGCAATATTTGTACACGGGCGGAACTTTACCGGGCGTTTTGCGTTTAAACTGAATGAAAGTAGCCTATGTCAAATTGCCCATTTTATATAACAGGAGGTTAAGTCAATGAACAAAGGCAAGCTTACCAGGCATTTCAGAACGGCAGTGCTGTTGATGCTGCTGCTGGGAACTTGTGCTTTAACCGGACTGATAGGCTGCTCCCGTGTACCCGCTATTCAAGCCCAGGACCTTTCAAAGGAGGTGCAGTCGCAGGGAGTAAGCGGCAAGGAGACCGACGATAAATTCGTAGACAGCGTTGCTGACTTTTCATTCGAGCTTTTCAAAAGGACATACGATAAAAAGAAGAACTCCCTGGTATCCCCGCTGTCAGTGATGCTTGCCCTCTCGATGACCGCCAACGGAGCTGCCAATGAGACCCTGGCCCAGATGGAGAAGGTGCTCGGTGGGGACATTATGCTCGATGAGCTCAACGAATATTTATATACGTATGTCAAAGGACTGCCAAGCATAAAGAAATCAAGGCTCAATATAGCCAACTCCATTTGGTACAGGGATGAGGAGCAGCTGCAGATCTCCAGGGATTTTCTCCAAAGGAACGCCGATTACTATAATGCAGCCATCTACAAGGCGCCCTTTGATGACCAGACCCTGAAGGATGTTAACAATTGGGTGAAAGTCAACACCGACGGTATGATCGAAAAGGTACTCGATAAGATAAAGAGCGAGGATATGATGTACCTGATCAATGCTGTTGTGTTTGATGCCCAGTGGAAGGATGCCTACAAGAAATCCGATATAAAGGAAGGTACATTTACGACCGTCGATGGCAAAAGCCTGAAAGTGGACTTCATGAATTCCAGGGAAACCGGTCTGATCAGGACAGACAACGCGATCGGCTTCATCAAGCCGTATCATGATGACCATTATAGCTTTGTTGCCTTGCTGCCGGATGAAGGCCTGTCGCTAAATGAGTTTGTCGCTTCCCTTTCAGGAGACGACTTTATCAGCATGATAGAAAACCGTGAGCCGGGCAATGTGATCGCATCAATGCCGAGATTCTCCTACGAATATGAGATCGTGATGAATGAACCCTTGATCGACATGGGGATGGATGACGCATTTTCACCAGATGATGCAGATTTCAGCAGGATGATGGCCGGCGGTGGCTTATATATAGGAGAGGTGCTTCATAAGACTTATATTTCAGTAGATGATAAGGGCACCAAGGCCGCGGCGGTGACGAAGGTCACCATGGAGCTTACATCTGCCCCGAATAATGTTTATGTGACACTGAACCGGCCTTTTGTATACGCAATAGTGGATAATGCGACCAATCTGCCCATATTCATTGGTGTTTTGATGGAACCGGTTTCCGGAAAATAGTGCTGTGTTAAAAACAGCGACTGAACTTAAGTGAGGAGGAAGTCAGTTGTTGAAATTTTTGAGCAGGCAAAAAAGGATAATAGCAGCCCTGCTTAGTATGGTGCTGCTGGTTGCCGTGGCGGCAGGCATGACCGCATGCTCAGTACCCGGAGTCAAGGCAGACGATCTGATGAAGGGCATAAAGGCCCAGGCTGTCGAAGGCAAGGCTATCGACGAAAGGTTTGTAGAAAACACGGCAGACTTTACTATCGAGCTTTTCAAAAAGTCAGTTGATTCAGAGAAGAATTCCCTTGTTTCCCCGCTGTCGGTAATGCTGGCGCTTGCTATGACAGCAAACGGGGCTGACAAGGATACCCTGGACCAGATGGATAGGGTTTTGGGCGGAGACATCCCGCTGGATGAGCTCAACAGGTATCTTTACACCTATGTCAAGGGACTGCCGAGCGAAAAGAAATCAAAGCTGAATATAGCCAATTCCATATGGTTCCGGGACGACAGCGAACGCTTGAACGTAAATAAGGATTTCCTTCAGACGAACGCTGACTATTATAGCGCAGACATTTACAAGGCGCCCTTTGATAATGCCACCCTCAAGGATATCAACAACTGGGTCAAGGCAAACACGGACGGCATGATAGATGAGATACTGAAGGAGATAAAAGCAGATCATATAATGTACCTGCTCAACGCTATAGTGTTCGATGCAGAGTGGAAGAGTGTGTACAACAAAAACCTCATCTTCGAAGGTGAGTTCACGAGTATAAGCGGAGCAAGGCAGACCGCAGAGTTCATGAATTCCGAGGAGTATCTATATCTGGATGACGGCAGGGCCACTGGGTTTATAAAACCATATTACAATAACAACTACAGCTTTGTAGCCCTCTTGCCCAATGAGGGTATAGACATTGATGAATATATAAAGGGGCTTACCGGAGGAGGCTTCCTTAACACAGTGAAAAACTCCCAGGCAATCCAGGTCAACGCATACTTGCCGAAGTTCAGCTATGAGTACGAGATAAAAATGAATGATGCGCTGAAAGAGCTTGGAATGACAGACGCCTTTGACGCAGGAAAGGCAGATTTCAGCAGACTCGGGCATTCAACCAGGGGCAATATCTATTGTGAGGAAGTATTTCACAAGACCTTTATCGCAGTTGATGAGCTAGGCACCAGGGCCGGTGCAGTCACCAAGGTAGTCATGAGTGATGAGAGCACAGGGCTTGAAATTAAATATGTCAGGCTTGACAGGCCCTTTGTATATGCGATCATCGACAATGCAACCAACCTACCGGTCTTTATCGGGACGGTCTTGAGCATTGATTAAGGGATATTTATATATCAGCTTTGTGTACAATGCCTTGCATATATATTAGAATAAATGCAAGGTTTTCCTTTTTTTGAGGAGCATGCCAATACAGCCAGCCTTCGCATGAATATATTCCTGAAGAATCTGAAATCACCCTTTATGTACAACAAGCTGCTCCGCAGGCTGGCCATGAAGTCAGGTTTTCTGGCGATCAGGATGCATAGCGTAAATAAGCAGTAAACCAGGATCAAAAGGACTGTGATAAAAGATGTATAAACACCATGAAGAAAGCATAAAAAACTTTGCTGACAAGCTTGCTAAAAGAGAAGATGTGCTAGGCCTGCTGGTAACAGGCTCCATAGCCCATGGTTTCGAAAAGGAAAGCTCCGATATCGATGTGATGATCATAGTATCGGATGAGGAGTACAACAAGCGGCTCAAAACAAGCGACCTTACCTACTGGGAAAATGAAAGCTGTACATATGAAGATGGGTATATTGACGGCAAATATGTTTGCCCTGGATTTATGAAAAAGGTGGCTGAGCTCGGCAGCGAGCCGGCGAGATTTGCTTTCGATGGCGCGATCCCGGTCTTTCTTAAAATAGACAGCATATTTGACCTCCTAAGGCAGATAGTCCGATACCCGAAGGAGAAAAAGGCTGAGAACATCAGCCGCTTCTATGCCCAGCTCCAGGCCTGGAAATGGTACTATTACGAAGCTTTAAAGCTAGACAACCAGTACCTGATGTTTCAGGCCCTGTCCAACATGGTGCTGTTTGGAGGCAGGATCATACTTGCTTACAATGAACTGCTCTACCCGTATCACAAATGGTTCCTTAAGGTGCTGGAACAGGCCGAGCATAAGCCGGCCGATCTGCTCGATACTATCCAAAACATATTCACCTTAAGGGATAAAGTAAACATAGATAAATTTTATACAAGTGTTGAACCATATGCAGTACAGGTGTCAGAAAAGGGAGAGTGGCCGCTCCGGTTTATGCTGGACAGCGAGCTGAACTGGCTTGATGGGAAGACGCCTGTCGCCGATCTGTGATCCTTTGGGTTTCATTTAGATCATCATAACAATAGGATGCTGTAACGGCCAGGAGTTCATATGGGACAGATTTGACTACAAGTCAGAATATTTTAAATTGTGAAGGTGCGCGGTATGAGTGACAACAAATGTAGGTCCAAAGAGGGCTGGGCATTTTTTATGCTTAGCATGTCAGCCTTTGCCGGGCTATGCCTGGAAATTATATTAGCTTTATTAGTAGAACCCTTTATATACGGCAAATCCCTCAGCAATTACACAACCACTGAGATAATAATCCACTGGATCATTACCTGCATATTATGGTTTTTCGTTTCTTATATACTGATAAGGATAGCCAGGGAAAAGCTAGCTTTTGATGTATTCGCATATAAAAGCAACATAGAAATTCAGCGCTTGGTCCTTTGCATTGGATTATTAATAATATCAATAGCGGTAAGTATAGTTGACTGGAATGGATTCAAGGTGGTCAAGGAGTTACAATATCATGGCTGGCTGAAGTTTATTTTTCAATATATATATTACATGTTCGAAGCAGGCTTGTTTATACTAATTATTGTTTTTGCCCAGCGAGCCGGAGAAATATGGTTTAAGAAAAGCAATATACCCTGGGGCGGCATCCTTGTTTCCCTAACCTGGGGGTTGGCGCATATATTTACAAAGGGCGATTTGCTAATAGGGACCTTGTCTTGCTTGGGAGGATTATTCTATGGGAGCGTTTATCTTATCAGTAAAAAGAATATATTTATTGCCTATCCGATCATTTTGTTGATGTTTTTATTATAGTTGCTTATGATATAATAGGGAGTCCAGCTATGTATACAGATGTGGAGAACAGAATCAAGAAACAAAACAAGATCTTGTTTTCCCGTGATAGTCAGTGCCTGCAGGAGCTGATAAGTCTCATGGAAAAGCTAAATCACAGGACTCTTGTGATGTGGGCACTGGATTGTGCAAGAGCTCCATTGGAACAATTTGAAGCAAAGTACCCTGATGAGATCAGACCCAGAAAATGCCTGGAGTATTGTGAAGCCTGGGCAAGGGGCAAAGTTAAAATGCCAATCGCTAAAAGGGCTATTCTAGATGCGCATTCTGTAGCTAAAATGATATATGATGATGAATATAGTGCCTTGTGCCATGCCATCGGCCATGCCGGGGCTACTGTGCATGTAGGGACGCATGCGATTGGGCTGCCCATGTATGAATTGACAGCACTAGTCATCAAGTATGGTGAACACGACTTCCAAAAGCCAGTCGAAGAAAAGCTAAAATTCTATATTGACCGCCTGCTTCATTGGCAGGAAAACACAGATAAAATGGGACTTGAATGGGCGGCTTTTCTTACTAAGTAAATGTGGTCGAGAGGGAGTTATGTCATGTTTATGTGCCCAACCTGCAAATCAAAAA
>JAKORJ010000129.1 GCA_029777885.1 Bacillota bacterium
ATGTGCTGGGAAGTAATGGGAGTGTCATACCGCTGTTCAAAAAACAGATACTGCAGGGCGGACCTGTAACGGTGACTCATCCTGAAGTCATAAGGTACTTCATGACGATACCTGAGGCGGCTCAGCTTGTGATCCAGGCAGGAGCCCTGGCCAGGGGCGGCGAGGTGTTTGTGCTGGATATGGGAGAGCCAGTGAAGATCCTCGATCTGGCACATGACATGATTAGGCTGTCCGGTCTCGAACCCGATGTGGACATAAAGATCGAGTACACAGGTCTGAGACCCGGCGAGAAGCTCTACGAAGAACTGCTGATGGCGGAGGAAGGGCTTGAGAAGACGGCACACGAGAAGATATTCATAGGCAAGCAGAAGGACATGAGCTTCCAGGAGGTCATAATGTGTATAAAGGCGCTGGAGAACTCCATGGAAAGCGACGAAATGCTGAGAGAGACCATGGCGAAGCTGGTACCGACGTATAAGTATTCGAAGGAGTACCGCAGGCCTGCGCTGGACGATCTGATGAAAGAGAAAAAGGAAGAGAAGGCTGAGCAGGCGAAGTCCGCCATCAAGATAAACCCAAAAGGTATACAGGCAACAGCGCCGGGATGAGGCTTTTTGCCGGAACTCAGACAAATAACATCAAGGTGAGGTCATCGGATGCAGAATAAAATATGGCTTTCATCACCGCACATGAGTGACGAAGGCTATGAGATGCAATTCATAAAAGAGGCTTTCGATTCAAACTGGATAGCTCCTCTCGGTGAAAATGTGGACAGCTTTGAAAAAGAACTGGCAGCTAAAGTGGGCGCCGGTTATGCTGCAGCATTGTCATCCGGGACGGCGGCCATCCATATGGCGCTCAAGGCTGCAGGTGTGGAGGAGGGCGATGTAGTATTCTGTTCATCGCTGACATTTGCGGCCACTGCCAACGCCATTATATATCAGAATGCCATACCAGTTTTCATAGACAGCGACGAGGAAAGCTGGAATATGGATCCAGACCTGCTGGAGAAGGCATTTGAAAAGTATCCGCATGCAAAGGCTGTCATAGTCGTGCATCTGTACGGCCTTTCAGCCGATCTGGACAAAATACTTGAATTATGCAGAAAGCATAATGTACCGCTGATCGAGGACGCAGCCGAGTCACTTGGTACAAGGTATAAAGGAAAGTACACCGGTACTTTTGGAGATTACGGCGTTTTTTCCTTCAACGGAAACAAGATAATCACGACATCAGGCGGCGGGATGCTTGTATCCGACAATGAGGAAAGGATCGCA
>JAKORJ010000130.1 GCA_029777885.1 Bacillota bacterium
GTGGCAACCAGACAAAGTATCTCGAAGAAATGAAACGAAACGTCGAAGCGATCCTGAAACAGTTAAGAGAAGGGAATCGGACCTGGTGTACTGAAGCGATCCCAAGAGTTTATTCACAGGGGCTATATTCCGCTGATGCTATGCTTAAAGATGCAGGCATTGCTATAAAAGCCGGCTTCGGCTCAATCCACCAGCAAGCGGCTCAGGTGCTGGCTGAAAATGCTTATCAGAGGTTAGAGGACGTCGTGCAGGTGATAGGCCGGCAGGTGAACGATATATACCGGGAGCTTGCGCTTGAGAATGTGCGGGGCGCAGTAGTAGGATATGACACCTGGCAGCAGACTGCACGAAGATTCAGGGAGCAGCTTGCAGAGCGGGGCGTAACCGGGTTCAAGGACCGGACCGGCCGGATGTGGAATATGCGGACATATACGGAAATGGTAGCCAGGACTACGACAATGGAAGCACACCTTCAGGGTACGGCCAACAGGCTAGTAGAGCAGGGCCATGATTTGATAAAGGTAAGCACCCACCTGGGGGCTTGTGAACTATGCCAGCCGTGGCAGGGTACGATACTGAGCATCACGGGGAAAACGGAAGGCTACCCCACGCTGGAAGAAGCGAAGGCAGCCGGACTTTTCCACCCTAACTGCAGGCATGCCTATGGCTTGTATATTGACCTGGATAAAGAGTCTGAAGAAGGAGCAGTTAAAGATAAGCATAAAGATGTTCCGATAATTACGCCTCAAGATTTTAGTCAGGAAATCATTGACCGGATTAAAGCAGATAAGTTACCTGACAACTTGATAATACAGCCTGAGTATGATGAGATTTTTTTAAAGAAAGGCTTTACTCGAGAGGAAATAGAAACCGTCAAACAAATATTGAAAGATTACGGGGGCGTATCCGCACAGCAGAAGAAAGCAATGGAAACAATAGTAGCAGAAATTAAAAATGACAGCCGTATCGGGAAGTTAATTCGTGCAACATCCGATCTAGAAGAGGCAGCCGTTAAAGTATGGCAGAGCGGTTTGGAAAATCGGATACAA
>JAKORJ010000131.1 GCA_029777885.1 Bacillota bacterium
GGACATAAGTCAGCTCCAGGAGGCGGTAGCCAATATCAAGGTCGCCGAGCCTGTCAAGGAATACATATCAGACATCGTTGCCCTGACCCGGGAGCACAAGGACTTAAGCCTCGGTGCAAGCCCAAGGGGTGCCCTGTACCTGATGCGGGCTGCCCAAGGGTACGCCCTGCTCGAGGGCAGGGATTATGTGATCCCCGATGACATACAAAGGATGACGATACCCGTCCTGGCCCACCGCCTGATATTGAAGCCTGAAGCCAGGCTCAACCAGATGACTGCGGAACGGGTGTTGAGATCCATAATCAATACCCTGCACGTGCCGGTGACTACATCATGAAAGACTGGCTCAAAAGGATCGTTTTTGGAGCTGCTGCCCTAATCACCCTGTTTGCCGGCCTGTATACCGGTGAATATATCTATTATATATGCTTTGGAGTCCTGCTTGCCATAGCCCTTTACGCGATCGTCACAAACATCTGGGTCCTGCTGGACTTCAACTACCTGCAGACCGTCACGCCGGGCAGTGTGCAAAAGGGCGAAAAGGCTGAGCTCAAGCTGCAGATCCACAATGACAAGCCTTTTATCTACCCGCTCATAAAGGTGTATTACCGGACCCCCATGTCCTGCCTGACCGGGGATGCGGAAGTCGGGTACCTGTCGATCCTGCCCTTTCGACACGGAGAGATTTCTAGCAGCTTCATGTGCTCCCTGCGGGGCACCTATCCCCTGGGCATTGTCCGCATCGAGGTAAGCGACATGTTCGGTCTGTTCAGATTTCATATGGACCTGACCAAAAAGGCGTATCACAAGCTGCCTGTCCTGACGGTATACCCGAGGATAATCAGGCTGACAAATCTTCCCCTGCCCCAGATACCCCTGGAGGGCATGCAAAACACCCGGCTAAGCAAGACCGATGAATTGTCGACCGTTTCCGATATACGGCAATACCAGTACAGCGATCCCATGAAAAAGATCCACTGGAAGATCTCATCCAAGCTCCAGGAGCTATACGTAATGAACTATGAGATGACTGTCCAGCCCCATACCTTCCTCTTCGTCGAGACAACGCCCAACACAATACCAGGCATAGCGAAGTATCAAATGGAGGATCAGATAGTAGAGACAGCCACTGCCCTGATCCATTACATATTGAGCAGGTGGCTGCCCCTTAAGCTTGTCGTATACAGCAATGAGCGCCATGATATCCCAGGAAAGGACCCCAAGGATTTTCAGGCGTTTTATGAATACCTGTCAGGCATGGCTTTCGACAGCCCCTTTGCCATGGCCGACATCATGAAAATCGAGTCGCCCTCCTTCCACAGGCAGGGCAGCATAATCCTGGTCGTCAAGAAGCTAGAGTTCGTCCTCTTCAACAGCCTGTGCATCCTGAAACAGACCGGGGTGTATCCCATGGTATTTTTGGTACAGCACCGGGAATACTGCGACGATGATCAGCTCAATATGGTGGAAGAGCTAAGGATGAAAGATATACCGGCCTTTCTCATATACACGGATCAGCGCGTAGATGAGGCACTGGAGGCGATATTATGAAAAAAGCCGCTTTGGTAGCGATACTTACGGAGTACATACTGCTGTGCCTGCTGGCCGGCAGCTTGAGCTCCGCCATAATATTTTCGCTCAACATCTATTTCAATCTAGTAGAGCTGCTCTTCATTACTACAGCAGTATTTTTCGTGTTGAAAGTCGCCCTCTACAATAAATGGACCATTGTTATTTCCATACCCCTGTTGTTCATGGGAACGATACTGTTCCTGTTTGCGATAAGCAAAGGGGCCTTGATTTCCAATGTCACGGCCTTTTTCAACTGGCTCTGGCAGTATACCATGCGCTATACAAGTTATAACCCGGATTACAGGCTTGCTACCATTCTCTTCATAACGATCACCGGAAGTGTCCTGTTCCATGTCCTGGCCATAAGGCTGCGCCTGTTCACAGTCCCCTTCCTTTTAGGCACCGCCTCTTTTGCGGCCTTGTGGTTCATGGGCAATGATGAAATAAGCTCCTATATACGCACATATGCCCTGGGAAGCATCCTTATGTGGAGCTCAGGCTACCACAAGACCCTGTCCAAGCGGTTCAGGATGCCGCCCCGCGGTTACTGGCAGGCCTGCACACTCGTGCTGGCAGCCGCTATAATACTCACATCAGGCTTTCTCATACCCAGCGAAAAATCCAGGAACCTGAGGTGGCAATACCTTGTAGAGCAGGTCGACCGCCTGGAGGAAAAAGTGAACGATACTTTCGGATTCAGGAAGCCCCGGCAGCCCTTCCGCCTGTCCCAGACCGGGTACTCTTCTTCTCCGGGCAAGCTGGGTGGCCCGGTCATACAAAACTACGACCTTGCGCTCCTGGTCGAAGCACCCTTCCCGCTTTACTTAAGGGGTTCAATTTTTAATGAATACACCGGGTCTGAATGGACCGACACCGTGGAGGACCTGCGCTATAAATACAGGGACGATACCTGGAAGCAGGCAAGGTCCCTGGCTTATGACCTGGATGAGCCCATATGGAGCAAAGTAGATGAAGACCTCCTGAACGGCTTATATTATCGCAGTGCTAAGGCCGTTATATTCCATGCTGACATAAAGATCTCAACGCTGTTCCATCCCATGCTCCCTACAGGCCTTGAAACCGTGAAAGGGGCATCGACGCCTTACTACAACACAAGGGGCGAGCTGTTCACGACCCGCAATATATTACCTGAAGAGCCCTATACGATCACTGCCATGATCCCCAACACCGACATAAGCACTGAATTCATCACCTATATAAGGCAAGCCTCCCCCACCCTTGACTGGAGCCGGCCTGTGGATTCGAACTATAGTGTTCCTGCTTATGCTCAGAAGCTAAGGTATATCCGGGAAAATTACACAAAGGTGCCTGAATCGGTGACAGAAAGGACCATAAGGCTCGTAGAATTGATAACGGAAGGCAAAGCTACAGCCTATGACAAGATCGTTGCCATACAGGAATACCTGAAGGCCAACTACGAGTATACGCTGGCCCCGCCTGACACTCCAGCCGGACGGGATTTTGTAGATTATTTCCTGTTCGACCTCAAGCGTGGATATTGCACTTACTTTGCCTCTGCCCTGGCGGTCATGGGACGGGTGGCCGGGGTGCCGACCCGCTATATCGAAGGCTTCCTCATGCCTGCAAAGCAGAACAAGGATGGATTGTACGAGGTCCGCAACACGAACGGGCATGCCTGGGTAGAAGTATACTTCCCGGAGATCGGCTGGCTTACCTTTGACCCCACGCCTTCAAGCGGATCGGGCGACTCTTCGTCTCCCGGCAGGGACCCGTATTACGATAAATACCTGGAGGAATACTGGCGGCATTATTATGAGAGCAAGCGATGGGAAGAAGCCAACAAGCCAAAACAGCCTGTCGAGCCTCCTCCGGTCAAAAGTAATAGGTCCCCCTCCTGGTACGGTGTAGCTTTTGCAGCATCTATCGCCCTGTCCGTGATAATAGCGGCCATGCTCCTGGTACTGGTCGTCAGCAGCCTCAGGTACAGGCGGATCCGCCGTTTGCCGCTGAGCAAGCAGTTACAGTTCTATTACCGTGAAATACTGTGGCTGCTTAAGCTATACGGGAAACCTATCAAAACCGGCGAAACCCCATATACATACGCAAAAAGGGTCGACACATGGCTGGTCAACCCTGAAGGCTCCATGACTGATATATCAAGGCTTTTAGTAGAAAGCGTTTTTGGCCGCAGGGAGCTTGGCAAGGATGATATAGAATACATGAAAGCTTTTTACATCCACTTGCTCAAGACAGTCCAAAAGGTCCTGGGCTACCCCCGTTTTATGGCAAGGCTGCTTAGGCGCGGATTCGAACCCTGGGCTCTCTAGGTCAGAGAGCCCAGTATTTTGCGCTTTATCGAGCTAAGCGTATCCCTGGCCAGCTTGCGGGCGGTAGAAGCATTTTCCTCCTCCACTGCTGGAAGCAGGCAGACCACTGCCAGGCCTCTCAGCACTGATGTGATCGCGAACAGCAGGTGGTAATTCCTTATAGGATAACCGAGGAACATAAGGTTGAGCCGTTCAAACAGGTCATGGGTCGCTTCCATCAGCATGCCCCCGGTGAAATAGGCCACTATGCTACCCATGATAGCAGTCACCATTGAAAAGCTGCCGATGTAAAAGGACCGGTTTTTATCCGGCGCCAGGCCGATCATCATGTTGTTCGAGGTAAGCTCCACACCGCACCAGAACAGGCCTGACAGCACATTGATCATGGCGATCATGCCGATGGTATCCGACGTTACGAAGATCCACAAAAACGGCACGAGCACCACGCCAAGGCCGCATATCTGCATCACGGGCTTGTTCCCGTACTTATCGATCAGGTTCCCCCACCTGCGGACGGAAAGCACGGTGGTTATACTGTATACAGTGCTTGCCAGAAGGGTTATCTGCAGGTATTTCATGTTCAGGAAATTCAACATGTAGTCATTGAAAAAGGGGGCTGACAGGTTTACTGCAAAGGTCCATACGGACCAGAACATAAGGTATTTCCTGAAATTTTGGTGGCTCAAGGCCTCCTTCCACACCCTGAACAGGCTCATGTTCCTGTCCGGTATGTCCATGGGCGGGTCGTAGATCCTGATGAAGCATGCGATATCGAGCAAGCCGAATACGGTAGCTATGACCAGCACCACGATATAACCTAGGCTGCCCCCGATAAGATCCAGGAGGGACCCTAAGGCCAATCCTCCAATGAGGCTCGTTATCGTGAAGAAAAGCTGCCTTTGGCTGAAAAACCTGCCCCGGATGCTGATGGGGACGATAGAGGCCATCCATGAAAAAAAGGTCACGCCGTTGAATGAACCGCCTAAAGCGGAAACCAGCAGCATCAGCATGATGAACCCTATTGTCAGGGGCTTATATCCCGGCGGCATGATGTATGCAATCAAAACGATGGGTATAACCACGATGCGCTGCATCACGCCGCTTATCAAAAACAGCTTCTTCCTATGCCCTGTGCGCTCAAGCACGTAGGCTGCCAGTACCTGAAACAGGCCTCCCATCACGGGAAAAGCCATGAGCACGCCATACAGGAAATCCCCGACGCCCAGGCTGCGTACAAAGCCGGAAAAAGGTGCGCCGTTGTATGTGCTGAAAAATACCATGCCCAACCCTGACCCCAGGATGACCCGGTTCAGGTCGAGCATAAGACTGCGGTCTATACTGTAGTTTTTAAAAAGCAAATACTTGTCGTTTTTCAAGCAACCAAACCCCCGGTCAGCCATTTATCAGAACTATTGCATTTCTGCCTCTAGATCTACAATCATTTATATCCTAAAATTGCCTTATGCCTTTCACATATGCGGATACAACATTCAGGTCACGGTCAAGTATGACCACATCCGCGTCCCAGCCTGCTTTAAGATGGCCTTTGAAGGCTGATACGCCGATTATCGAAGCCGGAGTCGAAGTAAGCATGGTAATGGTGTCCTCAAGAGGCACCCCGATGTCGACCATGTTTTTTAAGGCCTTGCCCTGAGTCAGCGTGCTGCCGGCAAGGGTCCCGTCCTTGAGCCGGGCAGCGCCCATCTCTACATGCACTTCAAGCCCTCCGAGGTTGTATATGCCGTCCCCCAGGCCCGCTGCCGCCATCGCATCTGTAATGAGGGCGCACTTCCTGCACCCTTTCACTTTCACGGCAAGCCTTAGGGCTGCCGGATGGATATGTATAAGGTCCGAGATGAGCTCAACGGTATTCTCGCCATGATCCAGCACTGCGCCCACGACTCCCGGGTCCCGGTGCTTAAGCGGCGTCATGGCGTTGTAAAAGTGGCAGGTATGATCCATGCCAAGGTCGATTGCCCTGCAGGCCGTGTCATAATCCGCCCTTGTGTGCCCTATTGAAACCTTGATGCCCCTGGCCTTGAGGTACGATGTCAGCCCGGCCGCCCCATCAAGCTCCGGCGCCATGGTGACAAGGCGGATGATATCGATATTGTCGCCAACGATTGTGTTGAACGACTCCACCGAGGGATCGATCAGATAGGTTTCGTCATGGGCGCCTTTTGCATCCGGGTTCAGGAAGGGCCCCTCCAGGTGGATGCCCAGGCACTGGGCGCCTGCCGCCTGTTCCTGCTTCATGAACTCCGCTGCGGCTTCGATGCTGCTCCGTATGGCATCGGCGTTCAAGGTCATGGTGGTGGCTAAAAATGATGTAGTCCCGTTCTTTGCAAGGAATGAGGCTATCCTTTCCAGGGAACCGGTCCTGGCGTCCATCACGTCGCAGCCCACGGACCCGTGTATATGGATATCGATGAAGCCGGGTACTATGTAACCGCCTTGTGCATCAACAAAGTCCCCGTCCTTTACCGTCCCTAGCGGCATTATGCCTGCAATCCTGCCCTTTTCCACTGCAAGCTCCAGCCCGTCCTCAAACCTGCCCTCCAGAAAAATCAGGCCGTTTCCGAATATGGTCATATAACTCCCCCCTGGTATCTTATACCGCTCGCACTTTATCTAACCTTACATGGATATATTGAATCAAAAAAATCACTCCCCGACAAGTATGTATCGGGGAGTTATCATATGTTTTGTATGTTCAGGATCGCTTTTATAAAGCAGGTTACTCCTGAGCGGCTTCCTGCTTGGCCTGCTCGATTATCTTGGCGCTGATATTGGCAGGGACCTCTTCGTACCTGACAAAGGTGAGCTTGAAGCTGCCCCTTGCCTGGGTCATGGACCTTAAGTCGGTGGCATACTTGAACATTTCAGCCTGAGGCACTTCCGCCTCGACCTTCTGCAATCCGTGGCCAACCGGGTTCATGCCCAGAATCCTGCCCCTGCGCCTGTTCAGGTCGCCGATGATGTCGCCCATGTATTCATCGGGGACTATGACCTCTGCCTTCATGATGGGCTCAAGGAGCACCGGCGATGCCTGGTCCAGCTTCTTGAAGGCCAGGGAGGCTGCTACCTTGAAGGCCATTTCTGAAGAGTCTACGCTGTGATAGGATCCGTCATACAGGGTAGCCCTGATCCCGACTGTGGGATATCCGGCCAGGACGCCGTTGGGCAGGCATTCCCTCAGGCCCTTCTCAACCGCGGGTATATACTGCCTCGGCACGACGCCGCCTACGATCTTGTCAACAAACTCAAAGTCCTTATCCGTGGTCTCAAGGGGCTCAAACTCGATCCATACATGCCCGTACTGGCCATGGCCGCCGCTCTGCTTTTTGTGCTTGCCTTCGGCCTTGATCGACTTGCGTATGGTCTCCCTGTACGGCACCTTGGGATCCTTGAATACGGCCGTGACTCCAAACTTGTTCTGCAGGCGCTTTGCGATTATCTCCAGGTGCATTTCACCGACACCGGATATGAGCATCTGGTTAGTTTCAAGGTTTTTGGTGACCGTAAAGGTGGGATCCTCTTCGGTCAGCCTGTTGAGGCCTGCAAAGATCTTGTCCTCGTCCCCCTCCTTCTCCGCTGCTATGGCAAGGGATATGGACGGCTCGGGGAACTGGATCTCACTGTATTTTACCTGGTTGTTCTGATCGCTCAGGGTATCGCCCGTTACGGTATACTGCAGCTTGGCTACCGCAGCTATATCGCCGGCTGTGACCTTGTCAACGGTGATCTGCTTCTTGCCCCTGAGCAGATAGATCGTGCCGACCTTTTCAGCCTTTTCCTTGTTTACGTTGTAGAAGCCGGTCCCCGCTGCCAGCTCGCCTGACATTACCTTGAACAGGTTCATCTTGCCTACGAAGGGGTCGACTACCGTCTTGAACACAAATGCGGAGAAGGGCTCGTCGGCCTTGTAGCTTCTCTCAACCGTTTCGCCGGTCTTGGGGTTGACACCTTTTACGCTGCCGCATTCACCAGGAGCGGGCATATAATGGGTTATGACGTCCATGAGCTGCACAACGCCCTGATTGTTGACAGCGGATCCACACAATACGGGCACTATGTCACCACAGACGACACCCTGGCGCACTGCTCCCCTGATCTCCTGCTCGGTGAGCTCTTCGCCCTCGAAGTATTTTTCCATAAGCTCTTCGCTGGTCTCAGCCGCTGCTTCGACAAGCATGGTCCGGATGGGCTCAATGACATCCTTCATGTCGTCGGGTACCGGTACCTCGGTAACATCCTTGCCCTTGTAGGCGTATGCCTTCATTGAGATTACATCCACATAGCCGGTAAACTGCTCCTTGCTCATTATCGGAACCTGGAAGGGTGCAATAGCTGTCCCGTACATTTCCTTGAGCTGGTCCAGGACCTTGGTGAAGTTGGCATTTTCACGGTCCATCTGGTTTACGAAAATCAGCTTGGGTATGTTGTGCTCACTGCAATAATCCCAGGCCTTTTCAGTACCGACAGTCACGCCGGAAACAGCACCCACTACTATGCAAGCGCTATCAGTAACCCTGAGACTTCCAACCATTTCACCGATGAAATCGAAGTACCCAGGAATATCAATCACGTTGACCTTATGATTATTCCATTCAAACGGTGCGAGCGCAGCGCTGATGGAGATATGACGTTTAATCTCTTCCGGGTCATAATCGGTGGTTGTGGTACCATCCTCAACTTTGCCCAAGCGGTCTATAGCTCCCGCATTGAAAAGCATAGCTTCGGTAAGGGTGGTCTTTCCTTCGCCGCCGTGGCCTATGATTCCGATATTGCGCAGTTTGTCGGTCGTGTAATTCTTCATTAACATTCCCCCTATGGTTTTATTAACGGATTCACTGATTCAGTTAAGCTGAGATCAATAACGGATTTACTGACGCACATACTTAGTACAGATTCGATAAGAATCTCAAATTCCCTTCTTTATTGTATCATATTTAAAAACAAAAATGTTCAACCTCCGGTGTTTATTTTACGGATTTCCATGTTATATTATACCATGCCAATAGACATGCTTCTATTGACTTTTGCTGTGCCGCGGCATACAATTTTTAAAATTACAAAAGATCTAGTCAACAGCAGGAGCCTCAACATGAAAACGATAGGAGTAAACCTTGGCGCAACCTCATACCCCATACATATAGGCGCAGGCTGGGACGATATCCTAATAAGCGAATGCGCCCGCATAAAGCCAAATAAGGCTTTGATCGTGGCCGACGCCAATACCGGGCTTCTCTATGGCGGCAAGGTGCAAGGCTTGCTCGCCTCTATTGGCATTGAAGCAAGGCAAATCTCCATTCCGGCCGGAGAAGGCGCTAAAACCTTAGATACCGTTGGCGGCCTTTATACAGCAGCCCTGGAGTTTGGCATGGACAGGGGCTCGGTCTTTATAGCCCTGGGCGGGGGTGTTACCGGCGACCTGACCGGCTTTGCCGCATCAACCTATATGAGGGGCGTGAAGTATATCCAGATGCCCACCACCCTGCTGGCCCAGGTGGACAGCAGCGTCGGTGGCAAGACCGGCGTGGATTTCGCCGGGGTGAAAAACATCGTGGGCTCCTTTTACCAGCCCGTTTCTGTGATCATAAACACGGACACCCTGATAACCCTGCCGGTAAGGCAGGTCCTCTCAGGCCTGGCGGAAGTGATCAAGTACGGCATCATAGCCGATGCCGGTTTTCTCGATTTTCTGGAGGCCAATATCCAGCCTATCCTCTCCCTGGACAGCCAGGTGCTCATCCATGCTGTCAGCCGTTCCTGCTCTATAAAGGCTGAGATCGTATCAAAGGACGAAAGGGACCACGGCATCAGGGCTGTCCTGAATTTCGGCCATACTGTGGGACATGCCGTAGAAGCCCTTGGTGGGATGTCTGCCTATACCCATGGCGAAGCGGTTGCGATAGGCATGGCTGCCGAAGCGAACATGGCACTTTTACTTGGCCTGATCGACCAGCGGTTTGCAGAGAGGATAAAGGAGCTGCTTCTCAGGGCCGGACTGCCTGTCAGAATGCCGGACTTCAGCAATGAAAGCATCATCAGCCTCATGCGGCATGACAAAAAGGCCACAGGCAGCAGGCTCGTTTTTGCCCTGCCGACAGGCCCGGGACAGGCCGATATATATAAGGATCTAAAACCCGAGATAATCAGCAGAGCCCTCGATATGGCAAGGCTGGCCTGAGGGACACGGATCAGGCACATTAGGAGGTAAAACCTATGGTAATAGTAATGAAGCCCAAAGCGACCAAGGAAGATATAAAAGGTGTGGAACAACTGCTCAGAAGCCTGAATTTGGGAGTCCATATATCATCGGGCTCAGAGCGGACGATCATTGGAGTCATAGGCGACAAGCGCCTGCTGGCCGATACACCCCTGGAGCTCATGCCCGGGGTCGACAGGCTCATCCCCATCGTCGAGCCCTACAAGCTGGTCAGCAGGACCTTCAAGCCTGAAAATACGGTATTGAACATCAAGGGCGCAGAGATCGGCGGAAAGCAGGTTGCGGTCATAGCCGGCCCCTGTGCGGTCGAATCCGAGGACCAGGTCTTGTCGACTGCCCGGTTTTTAAAGAGCCTGGGCGTCAGATTCCTGCGGGGTGGCGCCTATAAGCCCAGGACCTCCCCTTATTCCTTCCAGGGCCTTGAAGAAGAGGGCCTTAAGATACTGGCTGCCGCAGGAAAGGAGACCGGCCTGATCACCGTATCGGAGATCGTGTCTGCCGAGTCCCTCCACCTGGCTGAAAAGTATGTCGACATGATCCAGATAGGCGCCCGCAACATGCAGAACTTCCACCTGCTCAAGGAGGTCGGCAGGTCCAGGATACCCGTCATCCTGAAGCGGGGCCTGTCCGCCACGATCGAGGAATGGCTCAATGCAGCGGAGTACCTGATGAACGAGGGCAACTACAACATAATCCTGTGCGAAAGAGGCATCCGCACCTTTGAGACCTATACCCGCAACACCCTGGACCTAAGCAGCATACCGGCAGTCAAGGAGTTGAGCCACCTGCCCGTGATCGCCGATCCCAGCCACGGCACCGGCAAGTGGAAGCTGGTCACGCCCATGAGCCGGGCTGCTATCGCAGCAGGCGCAGACGGCGTGATCATAGAGGTGCACCCCTGCCCAAGCGCCGCGCTGTCCGACGGGCCCCAGTCGCTGAACTTTGAATCCTTTTCCAGGCTGATGAACGAAATAGAAAGCATAGCCGGAATCCTTGGCAGGGAGCTGTGAATATGACGCCTGAGAGGGTAACGATCATCGGGCTGGGCCTGATCGGCGGGTCGCTGGCCAAAGCCCTGCGCCGTACCAACCCTAACCTTTACATAGCCGGCATAGACCTGAACAAGGATAACCTGACTGCTGCCGTTACCGAAGGGGTGATCAACTGCCCTTCGGAATGCTTTGACGAGGCTGCCGCTACCTCAGACGTAATATTCCTGTGCACCCCTGTGAACCAGATAATAAAGACGCTTAAGGAAATTGCCCCTGCCATAAGGCCGGATACAGTTATAACCGATACATGCAGCGTAAAAACCCCGGTAATTAAGGCGGCAGCGGAATATTTGCCTGTAAATGCCTGCTTCATTGGAGGCCACCCCATGGCCGGGGCTGAAATAAGTGGCTATGCCTCAGCAAAAGCCCACCTTTTTGAGAATGCCTATTATATCCTGACCCCGGGACATAACGCAACTGATGCTGCTTTGAAAATGCTCTCCCGCCTTATATCATCCACAGGCGCTCTTCCGCTTGTCATGGACCCGGAGACCCATGACCGGCTGGTGGGTGGAGTGAGCCATCTCCCCCATTGCGCAGCCGCTGCCCTGGTGAATGCGGTGATCGACATTGAGGACAAGGAGTCGCTCATCCCCAGGCTGGCAGCGGGCGGCTTCAGGGACATCACCCGCATCGCGTCCTCCAATCCCCAGATGTGGCAGGAGATAACCCTCGCAAACAGGGACCACCTGATACCGCTCCTATCCTGCCTGATAACAAATCTGCAGGACTTTAAAGCCTATCTGGAGCAGGGCGACACACAAGCAGTCAGGGATCACTTCCAAAGGGCAAAGTCCTATCGCGACAGCCTGCCCCTAAAAGAAAACCTGTATCAAACCCAATTCTTTGAGCTTTACGTTGATGTTGAGGACAAGCCCGGCGTAATCGGGCAGGTTGCCACGATACTTGGCTCCAATGGCATCAACATCAAAAACATCAGGGTGATAAACAGCCGTGAGAACGAGCCCGGCTGCCTTCTGCTGTCCCTCCCCGACGGTTCGTCTATGGAACAAGCCCGAAATCTGCTGGTCAGCCACGGGCTGAAGGCATATGCAAAATAGCAGTGGTAAGGATCATTAAGGAGGATTGCCGTGAATGCGACGATAAGGCCTGCCTGCAGGCTCTCAGGAGAAATAGGTATTCCCGGTGACAAATCCATATCCCACAGGGCCATAATGCTTGGAGCGATTTCCCGGGGCATAACCAGGGTGAAAAACTTTCCCGCAAACCAGGACTGCCTGAGCACGATCAAAGCCTTTGAGCAGATGGGCATTGAAATACAAACAAGCAGCAATGAGATCCTGGTGTACGGCAAAGGTCTGCGTGGCCTAACAGCGCCATCAAAGCCAATCGACGCTGGCAACTCAGGCACCACCGCCCGCTTGCTCGCCGGAATCCTCGCAGGCCAGAGCTTTGAATCCATGCTTGACGGCGATGCATCCCTCAGGAAACGGCCTATGAAACGGGTGATCGAACCCCTCAGCATGATGGGGGCAAAAATCGCAGCCCGGGATGGAGGATTTCTACCCCTGCACATCTCAGGTGGAAGGCTCAAGGGGATCGAGTATACCCTCCCCATCGCCAGTGCCCAGGTCAAGTCCGCCATCCTGCTTGCCTTGCTGTATGCCAATAGCCCGGGCACAGTACACCAGCCGGTCATATCCAGGGACCATACCGAGCTGATGTTGAAGCAATTTGGCGGCAATATAGGGATAAGCCAGCATAGCATCACCCTGACTCCCGTACCCGACCTGTACGGGCAGGATATCACGGTGCCCGGCGACATCTCCTCCGCCGCCTTCTTCATTACGGCTGCCCTGCTGGTGCCGGGCTCCTGCATCAAAATCAGGAATGTGGGCATCAACCCGACCCGCACTGGCATCCTTGATGTATACAAGCGCATGGGCGCTACGATCGATATCGAAAATGTCAGGAATGCGGAAGCCGAACCGGTAGCGGACATCATCGTTTCAGCTTCCAGGCTGAAAGGGACCACTATAGAAGGTGATATCATCCCCCGGCTCATAGACGAGATCCCCATTATTGCGCTGGCTGCCACCCAGGCGGAGGGCACCACCGTGATACGGGATGCCCAGGAGCTCAAGGTCAAGGAGTCGGACAGGATCAAAACCGTAGTGGACATGCTCAAGGGCTTCGGTGCAGACATAGAAGCCACGGACGACGGGATGATCATAAGGGGCCCCTCGGGGCTTAGAGGTTGCAAAACAGCCCCCACGATGGACCACCGCATCGCGATGACGGCAGCAGTTGTCGGCCTTGTGGCAAGTGGTGAAACGGTGATTACCGGAGCCGAATGGGCTGACATCTCCTTCCCCGGGTTCTTCGATGAAATAAACAAGCTCAGGTCATAAGGCCTGAGCTTAATATGTCTGTTCTTTTTTCTGCTCTATTTACTTCTTATTTGCTTATCCGTCCGCCAGCTCTTCTCGGTATTTTTTCATAAGATCATGAAACAGCTCCGCAGGGGTCGGCGGTGTATAGGTAATGGCATTGGCGCCTGCCTGGATCGTTGCGTAAATGGTCTCATCCGTTGGCCCTCCCGTTGCTATGATCGGCACCAGGGGAAACTCGTCCCGGATCTTCTTTACTATGTCCGGTGTTTTTGCCGCGCCGGAAACATTTATGATGGTGGCTCCAGCATCCAGCCTCTCTTTTACATTGGTGTGCTCGGATACAACGGTTATCACTATGGGGATATCTATGGTATCCCGCACTGCCCTGATAGTTTCATTGGATGTGGGCGCGTTGAGCACCACGCCTATAGCGCCCTCAAATTCAGCATCAAGGGCCAGGTTCACCACTCGCTTTCCCGTAGTCCGCCCTCCGCCCACACCGCAAAACACCGGCACGTCAGCCGCGCTTGTAATGGCGCTGGTTATAGCGGGCTGGGGTGTAAAGGGATAGACCGCAATGATGGCATCTGCGTTTATGTTTTTTATGACTGCAACATCCGTTGTAAAGGCCAGAGAACGGATCAGCTTTCCGAAGATCCTGATGCCACTGGCTTCCTGGATCACCTCTGGTACCTCTATCATATGCTTGCGCAAGGTCCCTTTTATGCTTGGGGTGTACTTCATTTTATCACCTGCCCCATATTACTCGTGAGCTTGTCCCTTTTGTTTTCAATTGTAGCATATTATTGGTAATCAATAAAGGTAAATTTAATAGAAGTTTCCTGCTTGTCCGCCTAAAACCGTTCGGGACGATCATGACGTCCATATGGCGGCATCATTTCAGTCCCGATTGCTTTGATTCAATGTGTTTGATCTATGTACATAAGGGTCCGGACAGCTCAAAGCACCTTGAGCAGGATTATAAGGACGATCACAGCAACGATTAGCGCTGCAGCCCACACTAAATGTTTTTTGCGGAAGAAGTATATCTTCATTCACCACACCCCCTTAGTACATGGTATGCAGGGAGCGTCCGTTTTAGGCAGGCTGAAACAAATAAGGACAATATGTTTTATGTGTTTATATCTAGTCTACTAAATAGTGTATGCCCACTAAAGTAGAAAAGTATCGTATAAATTCCAACTACAATTGCAGGCAATATCATTGCACTTGTTAAGTAGAGTATCATATTTAAGTTCTTCTGCACCATAGAATACAATACCAGTTATCAGTGATGATATAACTATGACCAGTATTTGTCCTTTAACTGTATTTTATATATAAAACCAGGCTGTCTATAGTACTGCTTCCTTTTCCCCGCCTTTGTCAGCAGACCTGGCCTCGGCCTCGGCGATCCTTATTGTATCGGCTGTGCTCTCAGGCGTGGATATAAGGATCGGTTTGCCGTTCATGACCGCATCAAGGAAGTATATGAGCTCCCGGTAATAGCCATCCTCTGCGGACAAATCGGGGGTGTAGCTCTTACCGCCATTCGGGTTTACTCTAAGCCTTCCGTTTTTGAACTCCAGATTGCCCCTTTCAAAGTTTACTCGGAAGAGCATCTCAAAGCCAAAGTCACCGTTCAAGGTCCAGTCATCCTGGGCATTTATGACCTTCCCATCGTCGAAATAATAATGGGTGGAAACTATATCATACCCGCTGCCCGGTATCACATTCTTGCCCAGAGTCGAAACATACCGGGGTCTCCCGAACAGCCAGTTTATCATATCTATATCGTGTATGTGCTGGTCCATCAGGCAGCCGCCGCATAGTTCCTTTTTCATCATCCAGCCTTGGTATGACCATTGGGGCGTGCCACCACCACGGAAGAAATAGCCGCCTACTGCCTTGCCGAACTTGCCTGTGTCCACACAGTGCTTGAGGTACTCGTATGCAGGCCAGAAACGGAGGCATTGGCCTATCATAAGCTTTTTGCCGCTTTGCTCCGCTACGCTTATCACTTCCTCACAATCCGCTGAATTCAATGCCATTGGCTTTTCACACAATACGTTGACGCCCCTCTTCAGAGCTTTGATCGTTGTCTCCTTGTGCAGATATGTGGGCAGCGCGATTATCACACAATCAAGCTCTTCCTTTGCCAGCATTTCGTCAAAGTCTGTATAGAGGGCATACTTCGAGAAGTCATATTCCTTCAGCCCTATCTTGAGATTACCTGTAATTGTTTTGTTGCTGAATTTCTCTTCATCGATGTCGCAAATAGCAGTCAGCCTGACGGGATACCCCTCCTGCGTCAGCCTTATAAGGTTGTCAAGGTGACCTCTTCCCATAAATCCCAATCCAACCAATCCGGTTTTAAGCATGATATCAAGACCTCCCCGCTATTTATATACATCATGATTTATATATAGTTCATATTCTCAGTCCATGGAAAGGGGATCGGAAATACCGATCCAAGGATCTCCTTAAGCCTTGGTTTACTGTCGAGTTCAGCCATTAGCCCTTCCAGGCCGGCTTCTTGCCCTGCTTCGCCAAATAAAAGCTGGCACAGAACATTCATACCGTTGATCGTAACTGCTTCGTTGCCTAACTCAAAAACATATTTGCTCCCGCTTGTACCGAACCTGAGGCCGTCGACTGTTTCATCCGGCAAATACAGGCGCATATAGGGTTTTAAGCTGTTCATCAAGGATGGGAAGTTCAGTATTTTTACCGTGCCCTGCTGATCCCTGTCCTTAAGCTCTATATTTAATGCTTCGAGGAGGGCAGCCAGCACATCCTGCTTATGCACCACCAGTTGGATCCTGTCTAGCCCGTGCCGCTTTATGAGCCTATCCAGGCCCTTCAATACAAGGGACCTGTCGCCTGCGAACTCCCTGATATATGCTGTGCTTTTGCCTTCCTCAAGCTGTGCAAAAATATAGGCTGCAGGCCTTTGCCTTATATTTATAAGGTATGAAACATATGAATACCTGCCCCAGGGTGTCATTGCTCCCTTGAAAAAGCCTTTGTACTCATCAAAGGTCCTGTCAAACCTTACAGGTTCATTGGTGTATATATTTGCTGCTTCTCTGATATTTCCTTCATTGATCTCCAATAATTCGACGTCATCTGCACAGTCCCATGCCTTAGTATCATCAGAAGATATGGTGCATTCGAAGAAGCCCCCTGCTCTTACACAGTTTCTTCGCAAATATAGATTGCGGGTACCGGATACCAGCATGATCTCAGTGCCTTCCTGGACCATGGAGCTTTCAACATCGTCAAGGAGCATGGATGCATAGTTCTTTCCCCTGTAGTCCGGGTGTGTGCATACAGAACCTACAGAAGCCACCCTGACCCTTGCACCTCGGATGCTTACGGTCGCCGGATAATAATTGACATTCGACACGGGGCGTCCCTCTTCGAATATCACCCGCATGTTCGGTGAGTTCTTTTCACTAAGCAACAGGGGGAACTCCTCGCCCATCGTGGGCGCCAACCCCCCGCTGGTGCGAAAGACTGAATTGATAAGCTCCAGTACCTGGGAAAGTTCTTCATTTCTGACCGGCCTTGGCCCTTCCATAACATACACCTCATTACATGTTGTTTTGAATTCTCTTGAATCGTAGCTTTACCGAAATTGCAGTATACTAATGTCTTTATGCTTAATAAGTAGAAAATTGCAATCTTCAGCTTGTCTTAATCGTTGGCTTATTGCTGTCGTTCCTTTATCTGCTGCTGCACCGACTCGATCCTTTGTTGGTTCAGCGAATAGCGCGAATATGCCAACATGGCTGCAACCAGGCTCACTATGCAGCCGATCGCAAGTATCAGGCCCAGTGTCATTAGTGTGGCTCTGGGCTGAGATACCGCTTCTGCGTCAAACCCTACCAAATCCAGCAATATACCCAGCAGGAATATGGCTATTGCCTGGGACAGCTTGTAGCAGAGGGTCATGCACCCGTAAAATACGCCTTCGTTTCTGAATCCCGATGAAAGCTCCTCTACATCGATCGTATCGGCGATCATGGACAGAGGGAGAGAGAAAAGTCCACCCATGCCAAAGCCCGACAGGGCTGCAAATGGAATGAAATATAACACCTTTCCCGTCACAGCATCCCTGAGGAAAACAAGCATGAGGAAGTACAGGGCCCCTATAAGGGATGCAGCCAGTCCTGATATCACAGTACGCTTTTTGTCCAGTACGGTCGATATCTTTACCCAGACCGGCTGGGACAGCACGCACATGCCGAACAGGACACCGAATATGATCGCAATGTCAGTATTATTGAACCGGAACGTATAGGTGAAAACATGCATGCCTATGGAGCTTATCAGCGCCGAGGCTATATTTGTAAGCAGATAGCCTGTCACCACATACCTGTAATCCGCATTGGAAAATGCCCGCTTTACATCGCCAAGAAGGCCGCCTGTCTTTTTGTGTTCACTATCAGCCTTCTCAGCCGGTACCGGCAGGCATGGAATGTACTTCTTTGTGCTTAAATAGCATATAAGGCCGAATACCAGGGCTATGACCGACGAAGTCAAGCCCATGTTCCTATATGCCGCAGGGTTGAGCTGGCCCTGGGGGTACATCGGCGTCGGGTTGAAAAACAGGTACATGCCCATGACAGTGACACCAAAGAGGCCGAGTATAAAGAATATGGTTTTTATGCCCTGGATGGAGCTCCTTTCGTTGTAGTCATCGGAGAGCTCGGCTCCTAAGGCAGTATGGGGTACTGAATATATAGTCATGGCTGTTTTTATCAGAAAAAGCAATATGGCAAGGTATGCTGTCTTCAGAGTTGTTGACAGGCTGGGATCTATGACCCACAGGAAGTAGTTCGAAACCGCTATGAGCATGCAGCCGCTCAGCAGGTAAAAATGCCGTCTTCCGAAGCCCATTATCCGGGTATGGTCCGATATATAGCCCATCAGGGGGTCAGAAACACCGTCCCAGATTACGCTCAAGCCTACAACAGTCCCTATGATGCTGCCGGGTATGCCCAGTATTGCAGTAGAATAGAAAACCACATATGTGGCAACCAGCTGAAATACTATGCCGTAGGTCAGATTTCCACTGCCATATCCTATTTTGTCTAGCAAGGGTAGTCCGGATCCATTGGTACGGTGATGTCTGTCTCTACTGCTGCTCTCCTGCATCGATGCTAAACCTCCATGCAAATATCTTTTGTCTTCTGTCACATTTTATCATATCTGAGTAAATATTAATATCACCTGGTTTTAAAAGCAGCATAAAAAACTCCCTGTAAGATTGACTTATATACAGGGAGGTATATATGGTGGGTTTATTTCACAACCACGTTCAGGATGCGGCCCGGTACATAGATGACCTTTACGACCGTCTTATCCAGGAACACTGCTTTTAGCTTTTCATCCTCAAAGGCCTTTTGCTGCACTTCTTCCTGGGTGGCTCCGGCAGGTACCGTGATCTTGCCCTTGACCTTTCCGTTGACTTGGACTGCTATTTCGACGACCTCATCCACCGTTTTGGCTTCATCCCACTTGGGCCATTCTTCGTCTGTGATCCGCGTCCCGCTGCCGTACATCGACCAGAGCTCCTCGGTTATATGAGGCGCTACGGGGTTCAGGAGTATCATCAGGGTCTTGAACTCGCCCCTGGTTATCCTGCCTGCCGCATAGAATTCGTTGACCAGGGACATCATTGCGGCTATGGCCGTGTTGAACTTCAGGGTTTCAAAATCCTCGCTGACCTTCTTTATCGTGCGGTGGACACTGGTCTCAAGCTCCGGCGAGTAATTTTCATCATCCGTCAGGAATTCAGGGAGCCTCCATACCCGGTCCAGGAACCTCCTGCAGCCTCTTACGCCGTTTTGCGACCAGGGCGCACTCTTTTCAAAGTCGCCGATGAACATCTCGTACGTCCTGAGCGTATCGGCACCGAACTCATTGACTATATCGTCGGGATTGACCACATTGCCCCTGGATTTGGACATCTTCTCGTTGTTTTCGCCCAGGATCATGCCGTGGGAGGTGCGCTTCTTATAAGGCTCCGGAGTCGGCACTACGCCGATATCATACAGGAACTTGTGCCAGAACCTTGAATACAAAAGGTGCAGGGTCGTATGCTCCATGCCCCCGTTGTACCAGTCGACGGGCAGCCAGTATTCAAGGCTCTCCCTGGAAGCCAGCTCCTTGTCATTGTGAGGGTCAAGATATCTGAGGAAGTACCATGACGAACCCGCCCACTGGGGCATGGTATCCGTCTCGCGCTTAGCAGGCCCGCCGCACTTGGGGCAGGTTGTATTGACCCAGTCCGGCATGTTGGCCAGGGGTGACTCACCGGTGTCTGTCGGCTCGTAGCTCTCGACCTCGGGCAGCAGGAGCGGAAGCTCCTCTTCCGGGATCGGCACCCAGCCGCACTGGTCACAGTGGACCAGCGGTATAGGCTCCCCCCAATACCTCTGGCGGGAGAATACCCAATCCCGCAGCTTATAGTTGACCTTTGCCCTGCCCAGGCCCTTTTCCTCCAACCATTTTGTAATTGCTTCTTTGGCTTCTGCCACCTCAAGGCCATTTAGGAACCCTGAGTTGACCATTACGCCTTTCTCAGTGTCGGTATAGGGCTCTTCCTCCACATTGCCCCCTGCCACGACCTCTACTATTGGCAGGTTGAACTTCTTTGCAAACTCCCAGTCGCGGGTATCATGCCCCGGAACGGCCATGATAGCACCTGTCCCATAGGACATCAGTACATAGTCGGATGTGAATACCGGTATTTCCTTGCCCGTTGCGGGGTTTACAGCCTTTATCCCCTTCAGCTCGACTCCTGTCTTCTCCTTTGAAAGCTCCGTGCGCTCAAAGTCGGACTTTTTATTGGCATACTCCCGGTAACTCCTGATCTCATCCATGTTTTCGATCCTGTCCTGGAGCTTGTCGATCAGGGGATGCTCAGGGGATATGACCATATAGGTAGCACCAAAGAGGGTATCAGGCCGCGTAGTGAACACCTTCAGCTTGTACCCCCCGGTCACCTCGAACTCCACTTCAGCGCCGGTCGAACGGCCGATCCAGTTCTCCTGCTGTATCTTGACCCTTTCGATGTAGTCAACGGTGGCAAGGTCATTGAGGAGGCGTTCGGCATACTCGGTGATTTTCAGCATCCACTGGTTCTTGACCTTCCTTACGACCTCGCTGCCGCAGCGTTCGCAAACCCCGTTTACCACCTCTTCGTTGGCCAGGCCGACCTTGCAGGAGGTGCACCAGTTGATGGAGGATTCGCTTTTGTATGCAAGACCTTTTTCAAAGAGCTTCAGGAATATCCACTGGGTCCATTTATAATAGTTCGGATCCGTGGTATTTACCTCCCGGGACCAGTCGAAGGAATAGCCCAGGGACTTCAATTGGGCCTTGAACCTGGCCACGTTCCTTTCCGTGACTATCCTCGGGTGGATCTTGTTTTGTATGGCATAGTTCTCCGTGGGCAGGCCAAAGGCGTCCCAGCCCATGGGAAAGAGCACATTGTACCCCTGGAGCCTGCGCTTGCGGGCAACGATGTCAAGGGCCGTGTAGGGCCTTGGGTGCCCTACATGGAGCCCCTGCCCCGAGGGGTATGGGAATTCCACCAGGGCATAGAATTTTGGCTTTTGCTTATCCTCGGATGCACGGAACGTACCTTCCCTGTCCCATATATCCTGCCACTTTTTTTCGATCGCTTTTGGATTGTATTCATGCATGCTGAGTCACTTCCCTTTTCCTTATTTGCGTAGATTATTGGTTTAAATATAGAAAAAAGGCCTTCATCCTCCATAGAGACGAAAGCCCGCGGTACCACTCTATTTGCCGCTTACAGGCACTTCAGCGCATTTGCCCATAAAACGGCCACCTTGAAAAGATAACGGCTTTACCGGCCAGGGCTACTAAGGTTCACCCAGGCAGCTCCGGGACGAGTTCGGCCCTCGTTTTTGCACGCCTTTCACCGGTAATGGCGGCTCTCTTTGAAAAACGGCCGGGCTTACTACTTCCCTTCATCACTTATTACAACAGCTCACATTGCATATGATTGGCACTAAAATACTATTGCCACTTATTATAGCAAAAAGCTTAGAGTATTACAACTTAAGCATAATTGTTTTCATAGATTCTTTTTACTGCCTCATAGGTATAGGAGTCATCCATGCCCCCTGGGAAGGTAACTGCCAGGGCTCCGCTGGAATTCCCCCACTGGGCACACTTCTCAAGTTCAAAGCCATTTAGGAAGCCATACAGGAAGCCCGCGTTAAAGAGGTCTCCCGCCCCTGTCGTATCCACCGGCATGATGCCTTTAACCGGCGGAACCTCTATCAGGTCCCCGCCTTTTATCACAAGGCAGCCCTTGGCCCCAAGCTTGACAACCAGGATCTTCACATACCGTGACAATATATGAGCTGCCTCCCTTACATCCTCTGTCCCGGTCAGGGTGCAGGCCTCCACCTCATTGGGGGTAAAGATGTCTATGCACTTAAGTATCTCCTTGATATCTTCCACCTTGCGGTCAGCCGACCAAGAGGTATCGAGGGATATGGTGCAGCCATGCTTTTTTGCCAGCTCGATCATGGGCAGGGTACCTACATAGGCTATGTGGGAATGGACATGCCTCGAGCTCTTGATATGCTCCTCCAAGAATTCCGGATCGACATCCGACAAGTCATTTTTGTCAAAGCTTGCAAAGCCCCGTTCGTAGCCCAGGGACATGACTGCGGTAACAGATGTCCTTTTATCCTTTGACTGAATGACGGCCTCCGTATTCATGCCCGAATCCCTGAAAAACCTAAGCATTATATCCCCCATCAGGTCTTTCCCCAGCTGGGTGATGAATGCAGTCCTGAGTCCAAGCCTGGATGCGGCGACAGGGGTGTTGGCCCCGCCGCCGCCCTTGATCACAAAATCCTCTGAAAACTCCTCGGTGCCCGGTGAGGGCAGCCTTTTCATGCCTGTGAAGATAAGGTCCAGGCAGGATGAAGCAATGCACAAGAGGTCGTTTTTCATCTGTAATCCCCCAGGTAACGGCTGTGGACCCTCATGTAATCATCGAACAGGTCCCTGGCTATGGAATAGCTGTTCACCAGCGGATGGATCATCAGGGCTTCGATCGCAAGGTCCCTTGATTTGCGCCTGCAGGCTTCTATGGTAAGCTTTTCATAGCGCTTTATGGTCTTCATGAGCAGGAGGTTGGACTCCGGTATCCTGTCTACCCTGGCCCTGTGCAGGCCGTCCTTGTCAACTATGCAGGATATCTCCACCACATCGTCGTCATCCATGTCCTTTATGGCCCCATTGTTGGGTACGTTTACAGCTATCTCGACCCTGCGGTTATCCTTCTGAGCCTGGATATAATTGAAAGCTACCCCTGCATAGCCTTCAAGCAGTTCTATATTGTCCTTGTCCCCTTTGAGCTCCTCTATGCCAAACTGTTTTATGTCGATGGGCTTCATTGCCCTGCCGCTGCCGCCCAGCTCCATCTGCATATAGGAGCCTTCCCGTTTCTGCATATAATACTTGTAAATCTCCAGCGCTTCTTCCGGGCTTGCCTCCACGTCCACCTGGCGCAGGGCGTCAAGCATCTGATCGTTTATCTCCTTTATGCTCTCCCCCCTGGTTTTCGGGGATGCCAGCATATTGTTAAGTGCCCGCTCCCGGTGATAGTAGTAATACAGGTAGCCGTTAGGTATGGATTTGAGCCGTCTTACCAGGTCGGTGTCGAAATACCTGAACTCATGGAAATTATCGATGAACTCATCGTGTTCAAACAGCCTGGGCAGTATATCCCTGCCGTTTATGACAACCTGGTCGGACCAGGTGAGATGGTTGAGCCCGTAGGTGCGTACGTTGAAGTCCGAGGCGTTGAGCCTGAGGGTCCTGCCCAGGCTTATCTTGGTCTCGGTAGCGTTGTCGCATATGCCTATTATATTGTCAAAGCCTGCATCATACAGGGCTTGGGTCACCAGGCCTGAAGGGTTGGTGAAATTGAAGACAGTGGCATTATTGCTTAAAGCCTTCACCCGGTTCATGATCCCGATGAGGTCAGGGATAGTCCTCAAGGCATAGGCAAAGCCGCCTGCCCCCGTCGTCTCCTGGCCGATCAGTCCGTGCTTCAGGGCTGTGCGCTCATCGAGCACCCTGGCTTCATCGCCGCCGGACCTGATGGTGGTGACCACATAGTCAGCATCCCTGACCGCCTCATCCAGGCTTGTCGTCAGCACTATCTCCAGCCTGACCCCAAGGGCATCCGCCTTTTTCCGGGCTTCGTACCTGGCCAGGCTGCCGAATATGTGCAGCTTTTCCCTGTCTATATCCATTATATACAGCTTATCAAAGCCCAGGCTTTGGGCATAGGCCGCAAAGGACCGGGCGAAGTATATCGTTCTGACGCTGCCGCCGCCTATCAATGCTAGTTTCATGTGCATTCCTCCAGTCAGTCAGGTTAAACGATTAACCCAGTAAGATTATATTGTTATCCCACTGCAAAGTCAACCATCCGGGAGTTTATCGCTTATAACAATATATAGATCAGAGGTTAGAAAACCCTCCCGCTGTGGAAGGGTTTTTCAATCCGGAAGGAATTATTCGGCAAGCCAGCGAATTATTATAAAAAGGCGCATTGCCTTGACAATTTAAATGAAAGCAGGTGTCAAAATGAGAAAGCATACTATTGCCTATCTGGCTGACTGGACGAATTGGGAACCGGACAGGATGGATGCCGCAAAGCTCACCCATCTCAACTATGCCTTTGCCCTTATAAAGGACGGCCGGGTCACCGGCGACCATCTGAAAAAGCTGCACTTGCTCAAGGAACTCAAGCTGAAAAACCCTGGCCTGAAGCTCCTTATCTCGATTGGCGGCTGGGGGGCGGACGGGTTCTCTGATGCCGTATTCACCAAGGAGTCACGGCAGTTGTTTGCAGACACAGCAATTGAGCTCATGCTCGAGCATGACCTTGACGGGATCGACCTGGACTGGGAGTATCCCTGCAAGGACTGGGCCAACATAAAAGCCCGGCCCGAAGACAAGCCCAACTATACCCTGCTGGTCAAGCTGCTGCGCTCCAGGCTCGATGACCTGACCAAAAGGACAGGCAGGCCATACCTCCTGTCCATGGCTGCCGGGGCAGCCGAAATATTTGCAAATGACCTGGAACTGGATGAACTTGTGCCCTGCTTTGATCATATCAACCTTATGACCTATGATTTCAGCAGCGGTTCTGATATTGTGACCCACCACACATGCCTGTATCCTATAGCCGGACAAATGATCAGCGCTTCCAAGGCAGTGGAAGCTTACATGGCGGCAGGCGTACCCGCCGAGAAGCTTGTGCTGGGTGCTGCATTTTACGGCCGCGGCTGGTCAGGCCTTGATGGCGACAGGCACCCGGTCGGCCAGACCGGCAAGCCCGGGGTCTCATTCAGGTATCCCGCCTGCAAAAAGGCCATAGCCGAAGGCAGCCAGAAGCGCTGCTGGGACGATGAGGCCAAAGCCCCCTACCTGTGGAACGGGGATACCTTTGTGGGATATGATGACCCCGAATCCCTGTATCACAAGGTAAACTATGTGGTAAGCAACGGCCTGGCCGGGATCATGTTCTGGGAGTGGTCCCAGGACGAGGACAACGATCTCCTGACCGCCATATATGAAGCCTACCAGGGCCACAGGTTTCCAAGGTGATCGATAAAGACAGGCTTATCTCCCTTGAATTCATCCTTTCTCTGAATAAGCTTATAAATGTCGGAGGCTGATTTTTCAGGCGGAAAATCAGCCTTGTCATTCCGCACGCCTTGCATATAGGTCTGCATCCAGCCCGGGTGTACCACAAGCACCTGGCCTCCCTTTTCTCGGATACTGTTGTGCAAGATCGCCGACTGCATGTTCAAGGCTGCCTTGGACATGCAGTATCCATACTCGCCCGTGCGCCAGCACCGCGCAATGCTGCCTGCCTCCGACGAGATATTCACGATGAGCTTGTCCCGGCTGTTTAATACCAGGTCGATCAGGGCGTGGGTCACCCTCAAGGCGCCGAGGGTATTCACATTGTATACCCTGAGGATCTTGTCAATATCCACATCCTCGAAGATAGCCAGATTGTTTTCCTCCGGACCCACAATGGCGGCATTGTTGATCAAAAGGTCGAGGCTGTCGGTTTCAATTTTGATGCTCTCAGCCGCCCTTTTGACGCTGGCAGTGTCCGAGATGTCAAGGTCCACCAGGTAAAGGTCGTCTCCGTGCTTTTCTTTCAGCCGGTCCAGCCAGGGCCAGTCCTTCATATACCGACCGGCAAAGACACGATAATCGTTTTCGAGGAGGACTTCGGTCAGGCTGTAGCCAAGACCCCTGTCCGCACCGGTCACAAATGCATTTTTCTTCATGGAAAATCCCCTTTGCCGATGATTGTTGTTATACATATATGATACCACCTTTTTCTATTTACAAAAACAAAGATAAAGATAGTTCCATGTATGCATATGCAGTTTATATAAAGGGAAGCAAAAAAACGAGTACAGAAGTATAGAAAGGAGTATGACATGAAGTTTGAACTGCCTATTTACAGGGAACCGGATTTTACAAGAGAACCTATGGCAAGCAGCCCCGATGCTGAGTTCAGGCCTGTAGAAACAGATGGGACAGCCCCGGAAGGCTACCACGGGACCACAATCTACCCCGAGTACGTCAAGGTAAAGGGTGAATGGAAGCTGCTGAAGGAAAGCCGGATGGACTGCGTCGTAGTATTAAGGGATGATGATGAGCTGGAAGTCGTTGAATTCCGCAGGCTGAAAGCCGGTGACAGGGTCTTGGTCGGCCGGGAAGAGGACGGGAGCAAGGGGATTTTAGTCCATGTGGACGGGTTCCAGACAAGCCAGGCTGTAAGGGAGCCCTTCGCTTTCAGGACCGGCCGCTCCAGGGAGACCTCCTTTTCCAAGGACTATGACTTCCTGTATGAGCTTTTGAAATATGAGCGGGACCATGGATATATCGTCTGGGTCCTGGGGCCTGCCGTGGTTTTCGATTCGGACAGCAGGAACGGCTTCGTGTCCCTGATCGAAAAGGGCTATGTGGATGCGGTCCTGGCAGGCAATGCAATGGCGACCCATGACCTAGAGGCGTCAATATACAGAACTGCCCTGGGCCAGGACATATACAGCCAGGTCCCCATAGCTCAGGGACACTACCACCACATCGATGTCATCAACAGGGCTAGAAAGTACAAGAGCCTGAAGGATTTCATAAAGGCTGAGAATATTGATACAGGCATAGTGCAGGCCTGCATCAGGAAGGACATTCCCCTGGTCCTGGCGGGCTCCATCAGGGATGATGGCCCCCTGCCGGATGTGATAGCCGATGCGTATGAAGCCCAGGACAGGATGCGCGACCAGACACGAAAAGCCACGACCCTGATTTGCCTGGCCACCCAGCTCCATACTATAGCCTCGGGCAACATGACGCCCTCTTACATAGTACATAAGGGCAGGGTCAGGCCGGTGTTTATATTCACCGTCGATATTTCCGAATTCGTCGTCAATAAGCTGCAGGACCGGGGCAGCCTGTCGGTGATCTCCATAGTGACCAACATTCAGGACTTTGTGGTGCATCTGAGAAACAATGTCTGATCTTAATTAACATTAATAATAAATGATCTTCCTGCCCATCATGGCGCATATCAAGGACACCGCCATCTCAGCAGTCTGGTTCTGCTTGTCGAGCATGGGGTTTACCTCGACCAGTTCCAGGGATCTGATATTATTGTCGTTGGCGATGATCTCGGCCGCCAGCAGAGCTTCCCTGTATGTCAGACCGCCGTATATAGGAGTGCCAACGCCCGGCGCTTCGCTGGGATTCAATACATCCATGTCAAAGCTGACATGGTACCCGACCGTACCGTCGGAAACCAATTTGATGGCTTCCTCCATGACGCTGCGCATGCCGTACATGTCAATATCCCTGATCGTAAAGATCGTGACCCCGGATTTTTTGAGCAGGACCGCTTCCTCGTCGTCTATACTCCTGGCCCCGATGATCACTACCTTTTCAGGATTTACGAAAGGCACATCATCGGCTTTGAACGGGATTATCTCCTTTGCGCCTATTCCAGTGGAGGCTGCCAGGGGCATGCCATGGACATTGCCGGTCATGGTGGTTTCGAGTGTATTGAAATCCGTATGGGCGTCTATCCAGAGGACACCTATGTTTTTGAGCACGCTCTGCACGCCGTAGAGCGTACCGACCGCTATGCTGTGGTCGCCGCCCAGCACTATCGGGAATGCGCCGTCCTCAAGGCTCCTCCTCACCTGGTCGGCCAGCGACTTGTTGACTTGATTTATCTGATCGATATGCCTTGCCCTTCTGGGCTGGGGCTCCTCGTACTCTATGACATCGACCGCTATGTTGCCCTTATCCCTGTATTCCAGGCCCATAGCCATGAGCTCCCGCCGCAAGCCGGCATAGCGTATGGCGCTGGGCCCCATATCAACGCCTCTCCTGTTGGCTCCCAGATCTATCGGGACACCGATTATATCTACCTTCATACATCTCATCCTTTGCAAGTATTAGTGATATGCTTCCGTAGTGAACACATTTACATTGTAACCACTATTACGCCTGCTTAGCAAGCCATCGATTGTTATGATTATATCAATTCCACATTACTTGTAAAGGGCTGTAAGGCTTTTTTCGCGATAAAATAAAAGCTGCCCCGCCGAATAAATATGGCTGGGCAGCACTATATGTCGATTAGTTATTTCGCTTTTGTTGTCGGTCATTGCATTGTAATTCAAAAGGACATCAGCCGATCATCGCCTTATCACAGCCAAAGGCTTTAAGCCTTTCAAGCCACGACCTCTTTGTCGCCTCATCCGTTGTCGGCAGCATTTCCATCTCGGGCTTGCGGCCGATCCTTTCGTATTTATCATATCCCATGTTGTGATAGGCCATTAATTCGATCCCCGCAAGATTAGGATACTTCCTGCCTATTTCAGCGATGCCTTTTAAGTGCTCATCCGTATCGTTTATCCCCTTGACTAGTGGGCAGCGCAGTATGATGCGGGCGCCTTTCTCGTAAAGGAAGTCCAGATTGTCCAGGATAAGCCTGTTGGAAACGCCCGTGAGTCTCAGATGCTCATTATCATCCGTGGCCTTGTAGTCATAGAGGAACAAGTCGGTATATGGGACTACCTTCTCAAATAACTCCCTGGGGGCATAGCCGCTTGTGTCCAGGCAGGTATGGATGCCCTGGTCCTTTGCGGCCTTTAAAAGCTCCAGGGTGAACCTGAACTGGGACATGGGCTCGCCACCGGATATTGTCATACCACCGCCTGAGTTGTTGTAATAGGCGATGTCCCTGACGACTACATCCATGACTTCCTGTACGCTTTGCTTCCTGCCTATTATCTTCAGCGCCCTGTTGGGGCAGGCCTCTATACATTTTGCGTTAAGGCAGCACTTGCCATAGTCGACTGCATGCTTTCCATCTACTATTTTATGGGCGCCCGCGGGACAGGCCGCAACGCACCGGAAGCAGTTGGCACACTTGGTCTTGTCAAAGGAGAGCTGGGGTTCAAAAGCCTGTGACTCCGGGTTGTGGCACCACAGGCAACGCAGGGGGCAACCCTTCAGAAATACCGTTGTCCTTATCCCTGGACCGTCATGCAGGGCAAATCGCTGTATATCAAATATCGTTCCCTGGACTTTTTCCATATTCGCCTGCCTTTCGCAGCTAGCTTTGATCATGCGTCAATACAGGGTCCTGTGGAGAATATCGAGCTGCACGTCCCTGCCGAGCTCTACAAAGCGTGCACTGAAACCGCCTACGCGCACAAAGATATGGTGGTACTTCTCCGGCTCCTCCATTGCCCTTTCCAGGTCATTGCGGTTCACTACCGTGATCATTGCCTGGGCACCGCCCTTCTGGAAATAGGTCTTTAGCAGTGCTTCCAGCTCCGCCCTCCTGGTGGTGAACATCTCCCGGCTGAACTTCATGTTCTGCACAGCCCCGGCATGGATATGGGTGCTGGGCTTGACTATTGAATTCAGCATGGCGGTGATGCCGTTTTTGTCCATGCCGCTCATCGGCGCATTACCGTTGTTCATATACAGCCCGCTCTTTCTGCCGTCGGCTGAGGCTGAAGCCTGGTGCCCCATGAGCGCGTTGGCGCTGTTGTTGATTATAACTACGAGGTACGAATGCAGGTTTGTCCGGTGCTTCTGGTTCCTTACCACGTTGCACACATGGTTGTGGACTTTCAGGAGCATTTCATCTGCAGTATCATCGTCATTGCCGTACTTTGGCGCATCCAGCAAGAGCTGACGGATGTCCTCATAGCCTTCGAAATCCGCATCCAGGGCTGCAAGGAGCCGGTCCTTGCTGATGACCTTCTCATCATACACCAGCTTCTTTATAGCAGTAAGGCTGTCAGCCGTATTCGTGTTGCCATAGGTCTCCAGGGTGCCTCCCAGGTACCTTACGCCGCCGGAGAACATGCCCTTGCCCCGCTCCAGGCAGTCGTCGTATAGCATGCTCATGTACAGGAAGGGCGCCGTCTCCCCGGCTATCTTGTACTCAAGCTCCTCATGGTCCGCCATGATCTCAACGAAGTATTCGACCTGCTTTTTATAAGCTTCAAACAGATCATCAAAGGTCTCAAAGTCCTCAAACCTGCCCAGGGCGAGGCCCATCTTCCTGCCGGTCATCGGATCGATGCCGTTGTGCATGGTGACCTCGAGGGCTTTGAGCAGGTTTATGACCCCGCTGGGTGTACCGAAGCTCTGATGGTCGATAATATATTCACCACAGCCGAAGGGCACATATTGCTCAGCTACCTCAGTGCAAAAACCAAATGCCTCTTCTACCGCCTTAATGTTAACATCGTCATTGTACAGAATCGGGTATGTCCTGCCCTCCCCGATAACATCAAGGGCTTTTTCAAACAGGGCCGGGTTCATGCCCTCATAGAAGCGCAGGGACAGCTGGGGTTCGACCTCTAGTACCCGCCTTGTAGCTTCCATGGCCAGGAGGGCGAATTTGTCGGCGTTTTCCTCGTTGCGCCTGCCCTTACCGCCAATGATCACCCGCCCGTGCACCCGGGTGTTGCGGTCCGCGATCAGCTGCCAGAGGGATTCAAGGTACCTCAGGGCTTGATCTTCCGTCAATACGCCGGACTTAAGGTCGTTTACATAAAAGTCTCCCAGGTAGACATCCATCCTGCCCAGATTCCTTACATCAGCGACCAGTGAGTATAGCCACATGAGCTGGATGGCTTCCCACAGGTGGGCCGGCTTCTCCTGTGTTATTTTTTTCAGTGTATTGCCCATCAGCTTAAGCTCTTCAGCCCGCTCCTTGGTTTTGGCTGTTTCCGCCATCTCCAAGGCCATATTTGAGAAATACAAACAGGTATCAACAAAGACATCAAGGGCGATTTTTGCGCCTTCGTAGAATTTGACGTCCCTACCGTCCCTTTCAGCATTTTGCCTGTACCTCTCAACTTCGTCATATAGGCCGGGAATGCCTATCTGCATGAGCTTATCAAAATTGATGTAGCCTCCGCAAAGCCTGTACAGGGGGAAGGATATGCCCGACTGGTTCATCCAGTCATCAGTATAAAGCTCCTTTGCCATTTTCTCCGGAAATGCCCGGCGCAGCTTCGTGGACGTATTCTCCTCCCTCCAAAATTCAAGCATGTCCTTTACTGCCTGCCTGTAGTCCTCATCGAGGGATGGATCCTCGATCTCTGCCAGGAGCCTGTGCTCTATGCAATAATACCCGAATGAAGTCGGTCCCCATTCGTCGGGAGTAATGCCGACCGCGGGCAGGTCCAGCCGGCCTACGAACAGGTCGTTATCCTTTATGCCGCCGAGAAAGCCCGGAAATTGTGCTTTAAGGCACATGGCCTCCCGTATGGCGATATGCTCATCCTTATACTTCTTGTACACTTCTGTAAAGTGTAACTCTCTGGTAAGTTTTCCTATTGCCATATCGATCTTCCTCTCAAAGCCGCATCTCTGACTATTTTTGATATATATATATAAACATAAAATTGCTTTCCAAATTAATTATATGAAAAAATACAGCCTGTTTGCTTTATACAAATTGCATCATACAAGTCATTAAAGTATCAAAGCTGCTGCATTTGTTGTACAGCAGCTTTAATGTCCATATAAATCTGCTAAAAGGGTCAATTGAGCTCAACACTCAAATCGGTGATCAGGAAGCTTGCCTTGGGCAAGTTGTTTCCGTCAAAGACGAAAAAGATCATATCGCCTTCCTTTACTTCCACTTCCTTGCCTTCAAATATGTTGTCTCCGCTGGCTGTCGTGGTGGCGCTGAACAGCTCCTCCCTATTCTTAAGTATAGTAACTATCCCGCCGTCCAGCTTGTTTACCATATCCTGATATTCATATGCTGTGAAGTCCCATCTGCCGATTTTGGCCGTACCGTCCTGGTATGCCCTCCATCCGATGATGATCTTGACATTCAAATCGCCATAGGGGCCGGCCCATACATAGTTTTGATGCACGCCTTCCGCATCGTCCTGGTCAAAAATCGAATAATACACATTGTCCACAGTCGGGTGATCCGAATACTGCCAGTTGTCTCCCCATTCCTCTGTGTAATACAGCTCCTTGTACCCGCTGCCATCATCAAAGAGATAGAACCAGACGGGTCCCTGCTCCTTGTCGCCCTTGACCGCATCTTTGAAATAGACTATCTTGTCTTCTTCCTTGACTTCAGTTACCTGCGGCTTATATGGTGAGGTGTCTTCCGCGGGTTTGCTGCAGGAAGCAGTCGCCAGCAGTATTATGCCTGCCAATAGTACAGCCAGTACTTTTTTCATCTATTTTATCCTCCTATTAAAACAAGATAACCTAATGACTGACACATGTTGCTAATTACCATAGCAATTTAATAGAGCTGCTGCATTGCTGCAGCAGCTCATTTAGCTCAGGTTGCTAATTATTCCAAGGTAACGGACAGAGTATCAAGGGCATGATGAGCAGTGGAAGCATCCTTGCTGTCGAATACGAAGTAGATGAAGTCGCCTTCTTTAACTTCTACTTCGGTACCTTCGTAAACATCTCCGCCCTCAGCGGTGGATGTACCTGTCCAGATCTCTGTATCGTTGTGGAGGATGGTGACCTTGGAGCCAGCTACAAAGCCTTCAAGGTTGTTTGATCCGTCATAAGCTGTATAGTCCCACTCACCGATCTTGGCAGTGCCGTCTTTATATGCGCGCCATCCGATGATTATCTTGACATTGACGTCTCCCCACATACCGGCATTGACCTTTAGGCCTTCCCAGTCCATAAGTGAGTAGTAAACCTGGTCAACAGTGGGATTCTCGGAATACTGCCAGTTGTCGCCCCATTCTTCTGTATAATGGAGCTCTCTTATGCCTGTACCGTCATCGCACAGATAGTACCATACAGGACCGTTTTCCTTGTCACCTTTGTATGCATCTTTATAGTTGGCGATCTTGTCAGCATCTGTCACAGTAGGAACTTCAGCCAACCAGTCGGGTTTATTGACCTCCGGCGGCTTCTTTGTGCAAGCTGCGAAAGCCAGTACCATAATCCCGACCAATAGCAGGGATACTAATTTTTTCATTTTGATTTTTCCTCCTCGAAATGTGTAGGATCTTTTATCTTATTGAAACCTTAGCTTTCTGCTCAATACAACGATACCGGTCAGAGCTGCAAGGCCGAGAACTACGAACATAACAACTGAGCTGTCACCGGTCTGCGGGGGCTCTTCTTCATTGGGCTCTTCGGAAGCTGCAGGGGCTTCTACTTCTTCAACTTCGATGTCAAAGTACAGGCTGGCCCAACCAGTTGCTCCTGTTCCAAAGAAGTATACACGATCTCCTGCTTTTAATGACAAGGTCTTGTTGATGTTGACTACAAAACCCTCTTCCTGCTCAACAGCTTCAGAAAGTACTTCTTCAGCATTCTTCTTGACCTTCAATGTACTAGCGGGCTGACCGAACGCATTTGTAACTGTCCCGGTTATCTTGAATTCTCCGTCGTTAGGTGCAACAAAGGCTATAGCACTGCTTCTGCCCTCGCCATCCTGATTGGTTTCAAGTTCTGTAGGCCTATCGATATTCTTGCCAACGCCGCAATAATCGTCAGTGGCAATAAACCAGCCTTTGTACTCTTTTCCTTCATAATCACGGGTCTCGTTTGAAGTTAAAGCTTCAAAATTTGTCCCGTCGGAAGTAATGAAGTACATCCACGGTACGTTTGATGCATCGTTTTTCTCATGATCAAAATCAGCCAATGCATCATACTTGTCACCAACGGCAGCAAATGCGGACACAGTACCTAGTGCCAGTACCAGAGCAAGCGCCAAAACAACTGATAATAGTTTCTTCATTATTAATACCCCTTTCATATGATTTTATTATTTATAGTCACGGAATTTTCTCCGTGAAGACTATACATGGATATTGGTTTATACTGAGATAACGTTTACTCAGCCGAAGCTCTAAGTATGTATGTTATAACTACATACACTATAGCATATATTTTTGTACAAATCAACCTTATTTTTAAATTTAGGCAGATCTACAGTTCTGTTATCAAGGCCATTATTTCGCTGAGCTCTTTTAATTCCTCTTCCTTGTTTGCATGGTCAAGCGCGTTTTCTATAAAATCGATTACCTTGGCCTTGTCCACCCCTTGTAATGGGGTGATCCTTTCAAAGTTCTTGTGCAGTATTTTCTCCAGGAATTCCCTGCTCAGGCCTATGCCATGAAGCTCCAGGTCCCAGGCCTTGAAGGGCTTGTCGTCAAACAGGAAGCTGTACATCAGGCTGTTTATGACATCCTTTATCTCCTTTTCTTCCTGGGGATCGACATCGTAGTTGTCCGTACCGAATATGATCCGGTCCTGGTACTTCTCGAAGAAGGCTCTGGCAATCGCTGTATCCTGGGCAAAGTCAACATACATTTCTGTGCCGGGCGTTATATCATAATACAAGTTGGGATACTCCTCAAGCAGGTCTCCTGCTCTCTTCAGGTCATCGGACATAAAGAAGAAGTGTGCCAGTATCAGCTTCAGCTGCTTATGCTTTTCCAGTACCCCGATCACTTCCTGGGTTATCTCTTCTTTTGACAGAAAAGTCCCGTCCGTATACAGCCATCCGCTTTCCTTGGCAAAGGAGGGCGCTTTGGACTCATCCCAGAATACAGCTGGGTCTGCTGCGTGGAGCAACACGGGTATACCGTTTTCCTCACAATAACTGTAAAAGGGATCATAGACCGGGGCGTTCAAGGGGATGCCGATCTTCTTCCTGGGACCGGGCTTGCCCTCTATCATTTTGAAACCGTCAAAGCCCAAATCGTATAATGCTTTGGCTTGAGAAAGGAAATCATCATCGGATTTGTAGCTTAGGCCTGCAAAGGCATAATCTCCGGGAGACAGCAGCTTAAAGGCCAAACATTTTGCATTCTGCAGACTGCCGGTCGCTTCAAGGCTCAATATATTGACCTTATCATAGCCGTAGCGTTCCTTTTGCTTTTTCAGTATCCCGATTCCGTCAGCGCCGCCCATGATGTGGATATGGCAATCGATCACCCGGATTCCTTTAAAATTGAACATATAACCCCCGCCCTTAACATTTTCAGTTTTCGTATATAATACTAGCAAAATATCATATAGGTACTTGCTTAGCCTGTTATGCCTATATTTTTAAACGAAGCTTACAAAACCAACCGTGCAAGGACACGCTCGATGAACTCATCCTTCCTGACATCGACCGCAACCTGGGCGTTTGGCTCATGCTTCCAGTCGCAGTCCACGGTGACGCCCCGGGTGAACTCGCCCCTGGTCTCTATTAGGATCGTCTTTTCCTCAAAGGTCAGCAGCTCCGGCCATATTATCGATGCCAGCGCCAGCGGGTCGTGCAGGGTCGGCATGAAGTTGAAGTCCTTCAAAAACTTGTCCAGCATCTCGGACAACAGGTCCGTCCGCTTGTTGCCGGCTGCTTTTATCCTGCCGATATGGCCGTGGTCGAATTTGCACCGGTTGGTGACATCCAGCCCGATCATCCTGATCGGTATGCCGCTCTCAAACACGATCCTGGCTGCTTCCGGGTCGCAGGCTATGTTCCATTCGGGATGGGCCCTTGTGACCTGCCCTCCCATAAGCACAAGCCTGGTCTTTCGGGGCAGGTCCGGGTCCTTGGAGATAGCCAGCGCAATGTTGGTAAGGGGCCCTATCGCCAGCAATGTCAGATCCTTTTCCTCATTGACCTTTTTTATGATATAGTCGCAGGCAGGCATATTGACTGTCCCCTCAACATTCAAATGGGAGGAGAGCTGCCTTTTGTCATCCCACCATCCGCAAAGGGGCTTTTCTGCTCCTATCGCCACTTCTATATCAGTACGGCCGTAGGTTTCAAGCATACGGCGTATGACGCCGACCCGCCACTCTCCTGCGATGTATACGGAGGTGATCCCCCTTATGTCTACCTCAGGGGAGTTGAGGGCCATGGCCAGCGTAAGGGCATCATCTATGTCTCCGCCTATATCGGTGTCTATCAGTATTTTTGTTATGTCGCTCATATCGTTAGCTCCTTATAATCCCCTTTGTGCCATGAACTCAGCCACGTCCTCGGCAGTGGGCAGGGACGGCTGGGCCCCCATCCTGCTGACACAAATGGCGCCGACCGCATTGGCATAGGGCATTGCCTTCCTGATGTCATTGTACTCGATCATCTTCAGGGTCATGGCAGCAGTAAAGGAGTCGCCGGCTGCTGTCGTATCAACGGCCTTGACCTTGAAAGCGGGGAATATTTCGTGCTTGCCGTCCTCATAGAGCAAAGCGCCCTTTTCACCGAGCTTGATAAGCACGTATTTGGCCTTGGTTTCCCTGGCCAGGAACCTTGCAGCCTCCAGGGCACTTTCCTCGTCCTGCACCCTTATACCGGTTATAGCCGATGCTTCGCTCTCATTCGGGCTTATGACGCTTATGCCTTCAAACCGTGAAAGGTCGAGCTTCATTGCCGGGCCTGCGTCCAGTATGACCGGGATCCCCTTTTCCGAAGCCTTTTTGTATGTATAATATACTGTCTCCAGGGGTATCTCAAGCTGCATCATCACCGCATCATAGGATTCCTCAAGGGCTTTGTCCACGTCTTCCTTTGAGACCCGGCCGTTAGCGCCGGGGAACACTATTATCCTGTTCTGGCCAGTGGCATCCACAGGGATGACTGCAAGCCCCGTCTGAGAGTCCTTGTCCTTTGTGATATAAGCTGTATCCACGCCGTTCTTCCTTAAGTTTCCGAGCAGGATCTCACCGTTGGCATCATCCCCGACCCTGCCGCAGAAGGTCACATCTGAGCCCAGGCGGGCTGCTGCTACTGCCTGGTTTGCGCCTTTGCCACCGGGTATGTATGTATAGGTATCTCCAAGTACTGTTTCACCCGCTTCAGGCGCCCGCTCCAGGCTCATGACCAGGTCCATGTTGATGCTGCCGACAACCAGTATACGAACTTTGCTTTTATCCATATAAACCCCTTCCCTCAGAAAGAATCTTTTGCATGAATACCGGAGACAGGACTTATGTCCCGCTCCGGTATCATATATTAAAGGTTCAGCTTACTAAAGGTTCAGCTCGAATATATCATAGGGTACCAGCTCTATATCGAATATCCCGGATGCCTGCTTCACACCCTCAAGTATATTGATCAGCGTATTCACTACCCGGACGGTGATCGTGTTTTTGCCCGGTTTCACAAGATCGGTGATATCGATCTCATAAGGCTTCCACAGGCATACCCCGGCCTTTGCCCCGTTCACATCGGCTTCGAACACGTCGCGCCCGGGATCAGCCTTGAGAACCAATCTCTTGCCGGCATACTCGGCCGGGAGCTCGAATTCCCTTGTGTATTCCATGGTGCCTGAATAGTACGGGAAGCCCTGGGGCACAAAATCGCCGGTGCTTAAGGTATCGACAGGAGCGCAGATAGTATCGGCGCCGTCCTTTTCAAAGACCGTGAATGTACCGATCACCTTCAAAAGGTCCACCATACCGTCGGATTTCTTGTTGACTGTAAGCAGGACCGCGATCGTGTTGGTGCCTTCTTTGAAATATGCGGATACAGGCACTTCCTTGATCTCAGCATCAAGGTAGCTGCGAACAGGCTCTTCGGTCACAGCTAAGCCATTTATGAACAGCTTGTAGTCGCTGCCCTTGAAGCCGTCGATCATCAGCCTCAGATCAGCCGGTACATACTCCGCTTTAATCCTGGTCACATACCACAGCCTTACAGGATAGGTATCCTCGTCCCTTTCAGAAGGAAGCTGGGCTTCCCAGGCACCCATCCTGAAGTCATAGAAGCCTTCGAAGGAGTA
>JAKORJ010000017.1 GCA_029777885.1 Bacillota bacterium
ACAGGGCACCGCTACCTCCCCGTCTAGCACAGCAAACTTTTTACCGGTTTGAAAATAAAAGACCTTTGATGTCCAGGCCTTTAAAGTAAAAACCGCATCTATATTGTTGTCAACAGCCGAAATTCTATACACGGGCCGGACAAGCCCGTTTTTTCAACTGCTGACGCTTTTATTGTACTATCAAACGTGCCTTAAGTTCAAGTGTTTTTTGTTACCAGGGTATATTTTGCCTCGAGGATGCTTCTTATCTTGTTGGCGATCATTTCATAGGCCACATTGTTGAGCCCGCCCTCGGGTATGATTATGTCCGCCCTTCTCTTGCTTGGCTCCACAAAGGCCTCATGCATGGGCTTGACCGTGCCCAGGTACTGGTCTATCACGGAATCGATGCTCCTGCCCCGCTCCTGGATGTCCCGCTTGAGCCTGCGGATGAGGCGGATGTCAGCGTCCGTGTCCACGAAGATCTTTATATCCATCAGGTCCACCAGGGCAGGAACGGTGAATATCATCAAACCCTCAACGATTATGACCTGCTTTGCCTCCTCCCTGACCGTCCGCTCCAGCCTTCTGTACTCGGTAAAGGAGTAAACGGGCCTATCCACCGGCCTGTTAGCCTTCAGCATTTTGACCTGCTTGACCAAAAGCTCGTTGTCAAAGGCATCGGGGTGGTCGAAGTTCAGCCTCCTGCGCTCCTCGAAGGGGAGCTCATCAAAGGATTTGTAATAATAATCCTGGCATATCAGGGTTATGTCATCCCAAAAATACTCCTTGAGCCTGTTGGCCAGGGTCGTCTTGCCCGAGCCCGTGCCGCCCGATATCCCGATCACTACTGCCTGCTCCATTGCGCTTTACCTCGTGTTTTTTTATCTCCTGAGATTATATCATCTCCTGGGCCGCATGTGAATATATTTGCTGCCTGCTGTCATTTTCAAAATACATGTTATTCCGGCGGTTTTATGGTAGAATATAAGCATAAAACCAAACAAATGCAGGGAGGAAGTCATATGGATCTTTTAAAGGCTATTGACGAAGCGAAGCAATACATAGCCGATAAAGCGAATATCCGGCCGGAGCTGGGGCTGATACTCGGGTCAGGCCTGGGCGACCTTGCCGATGAGATCGAAGCTCCCGTTGCCATACCCTATGCTGACATACCCCATTTCCCCGTATCGACCGTGGAGGGACATGCAGGCCGGCTGGTCCTGGGC
>JAKORJ010000132.1 GCA_029777885.1 Bacillota bacterium
ATGCGTCTTCGGCCAGCGAGCTGGTGACGGAGATAATCCAATACTTCGATGAAAAGGTGCCCATAGAGCAGATCGAGGCCGAAGCCCTGCTGGCCGGCATAACCATGGATACCAAAAACTTTATATTCAAAACCGGCGTGAGGACCTATGAAGCGGCTTCATTCCTGCGCAGGGCAGGAGCACAGCCCACGTCGGTCAGGCAGTTCTTCCAGGATGATATAGAGACCTTTGCTGCCAGGTCGAAAATCGTGGAACGGGCTGAAATGATAGCACCCGGCATAGCCATGTCGGAATGCGATCCGGATACGGAAAATGCGCCCCTGGTTGCGGCCCAGGCTGCGGACAGCCTGATCACAATAAAGGGCATAAACGCCTCGATAGTCTTGTGCGAAACCTCCGACGGCATATATATAAGCGGCAGGTCGCTGGGAGACATAAACATGCAGGTCATCCTTGAAAAGCTGGGGGGCGGCGGCCATCTGACCATGGCAGGCGCCCGGCTTGAGAATACGACCATTACAGAAGCCAGGCTCAGGGTAAAAGCAGCGGTGGAGGAATATTTAAAGGAAGGTGAGAGCAAATGAAGGTAATACTGCTCAAGGACGTAAAAGGGCAGGGAAAAGCAGGAGAAGTCAAAAACGTGAGCGACGGCTACGCAAGGAACTTCCTGATCCCCAACAAGTTGGCTGTAGAGGCTACTGACAAGAATCTGAACGAGCTGAAATCCAAGCAGGCATCTGAGGAGCACCGCAGACAGCAGGAGCTGGCAGAGGCCAAGGCATTGGCAAATAAGATATCAAATGTTGAGGTCGTGATAAGGGCGAAATGCGGAGAAAACGGCAAGCTGTTCGGCTCAGTGACCAACAAGGAGATCGCTGATGCCCTGAAAGCCCAGCATGCTTTGGATGTGGACAAGAAGAAGATCGTTTTGCCGGATCCTATAAGGAATCTGGGAGACTTTACCCTTGATGTGAAGGTTTATCCTGAGGTTACAGCCAAGCTTCGCGTCAAGGTAACGGAAGAATAACACTTACTGGCATTTAACTGCTACCGGGGGGACTGACACTTGAACCAAGGTTCATGCACAGACAAGAACAACAACTGCTCCATAGGGCCCGAAGCCGTAAATGAAGCCGATCTGCTCAGGCAGATAAAGGTACTTCATGACATGCTCGACAGGATCCTGGGCCTGGAGACAGACAGACCGGCTGATGGGCCGCAACCGGCAGGGGAGACGGGTTTGCATGAGCAAGTGGCAGCCCTCTACAAGCTGACCTTTGATGAGGACATCGCCTTACCTGATGATGTGCAGCTAGGCGAAGTCGTGAAAAAGATCGAGGACGGCATAGCCGACATAGCGGCCCGAAAAACCGTGGAGCGCAGGCTGGAAAAGCAGGTACTGGACAAGCTTGAGAAGCAGCAGCGCCAGTACATGGACGAGCTGAAGCTCCGTATCATAAACAAAAAAGGCGGAGTGGAGAACGCCAATACTCTGCGCAGGTACGCCGAGCTGGAAAAAAAGGCTTACACAAGGCTGGCACGGTGCGCCATGGAGCTTACCAGGCCGTCATCATTAAAGGAAATAGTCGGCCAGGACAGGGCGGTAAAATCCCTGATCACAAAGCTGGCCACTCCCTTCCCCCAGCATGTCATAATATACGGACCTCCGGGAGTGGGCAAAACGACGGCGGCAAGGCTCGTACTGGAGATGGCCAGGAAGTTTGAATATACCCCTTTCCCCAATAACGCTCCCTTTGTTGAGGTGGATGGGACGACCCTCCGCTGGGATCCCCGTGAGATAGCAAATCCGCTGCTGGGATCGGTGCATGACCCCATATACCAGGGCTCAAGGCGGGACCTGGCCGAAAGCGGCATACCCGAACCCAAGCCAGGCCTGGTGACTGAAGCCCATGGGGGCGTGCTTTTCATAGACGAGATCGGGGAGCTGGATATACTCCTGCAAAACAAGCTGCTCAAGGTCCTGGAGGACAAAAGGGTGAGCTTTGACTCGGCCTACTATGATCCCGATGATGACCGGGTCCCCAAATATATCAAAAAGCTCTTCGACGAAGGGGCACCTGCTGATTTCATACTCATAGGCGCGACCACCCGGCAACCGGAGGAGATCAACGCTGCCTTGAGGTCCAGGTGCGCCGAGGTGTTCTTTGATCCCCTGTCGCCTGAATCCATCAGGCAGATCGTATTGAACGCAGCTGCGAAGATCAACGTGGAACTGGACAGTGATGTGCCCGAAATCATCAGCCGGTACACCACGGAGGGCAGGAAGGCCGTAAACCTTCTGACGGATGCTTATGGTATGGCTTTGTACAAGGCTGGGGGCAGGAGCGCTGCTATCACCATCACAAAAGCGGACCTGGCAGATGTCATCCAGATCAGCCGCCTGACGCCCAGAAGCAGGGCGTATGCAAGCCCCAGGGGCGAAGTAGGCCGTATCTTCGGGCTGGGAGTGAGCGGATTCCACGGCTCGGTCATAGAGTTTGAGGCGGCTGCCTTCAAATGCAGGGAAGGGTTTGCGGGCACAGTACGCTTCAACGATACCGCAGGCTCTATGGCAAAGGATGCCGTAGCCAACGCAGCCTCTGTCGTCAGGAAGCTGACCGGCGAGGATATAAAGGGTTATGACCTCCATATAAATGCCGTGGGCGGGGGCAGGATCGACGGGCCCTCCGCCGGCGCAGCTATGGCTCTTTTGATCCTGAGCGCCATAAAAAATATCCCAATTCGACAGGATATCGCAATAACCGGTGAAATTTCGCTCCGGGGCAGGATAAAGCCCGTCGGCGGCGTATATGAAAAGATATGCGGCGCAAGGCTGGCCGGTATGAAAAAGGTCATTATACCAAGGGATAACATGAGTGATGTAAATACGGGTTTGGAAGGCATAGAGATAATTCCCGTGGAAACGATCGAGGAAGCAGCGGATATCATCCTTGAGTCGCCGCTTTGCCTGACGGCCTAGCAAGTTTACAGGGGGTTTTTGGAGTAATGGAAATAACAACGCGCTTGCAGCATATACCGCCTCACAACATTGAGGCCGAACAATCGGTTTTAGGTTCCATGCTCCTGGACAAGGAAGCGGTCGCAGCCGCGACGGAGGTTTTGCGTGGCGATGACTTTTATGTGGAGGCCCATAAGGAGATCTACGAGGCCATCCTCGACATATACGACAGCGGAACTCCTGTAGACCTGGTCACGGTGGTGGAAGCCCTGCGGCAGAGGGGCACCCTGGAGGCGGTAGGCGGTGGGGCATATATATCGGACCTTTCCATGGCAGTACCCAGTACAGCCAATGTGAGGTACTATATAAAGATCGTTGAGGAAAAGTCGATACTGCGCAGGCTCATAGCCGCATCCAATGAAATAATCCGCGACAGCTATGAAGCCGCGGAAGACTTGGACCTTATAATCGATTCAGCGGAAAAAAAGATATTCGACATATCCCAGCGCAAAAATGCCCGCACTTTCGAGCATATAAAAACCATCCTACTCGAAACCTACAACAAGATAGAGGAGCTGACCAAGACCAAGGGCAAAACAGTCGGCCTGGAGACCGGGTTCACTGATTTCGACATGCGTACCTCGGGGCTCCAGCCTTCGGACCTGATCCTGGTAGCTGCGAGGCCGTCCATGGGCAAGTCCAGCTTTGCTGTCAACATCGCCCAGTATGCTGCCGTGCGCAATAAGGTTCCCGTAGCCATCTTCAGCCTGGAAATGTCAAGGGACCAGTTGGTCCAGCGTATGCTCAGCTCTGAGGCCAATGTAGAGCTCCAGAAAATTCGTACGGGCAACCTGAACGAGGATGACTGGATGAAGCTGGTGCAGGCAGCGGAGCCCCTTTCCCAGGCTCCCATATTCATAGATGATACGCCGGGCATTTCCGCCATGGAGATCCGCTCCAAGGCCAGGAGGCTCAAGATGGAGCATGGCCTCGGCCTTATAGTGATAGACTACCTCCAGCTCATGTCCGGCCGCGGCAAGGCTGAATCCAGGCAGCAGGAGGTCTCCGAGATATCAAGGTCGTTGAAGGCCCTGGCCAGGGAGCTTGACGTCCCTGTAATCGCCTTGTCCCAGCTCAGCCGTGCGCCTGAGTCCAGGACAGATCACCGGCCCATGCTCAGCGACCTAAGGGAATCCGGCGCTATTGAGCAGGACGCAGACCTTGTGGTGTTCCTATACAGGGATGAATACTACAACCCAGAGACCACGAAAAAGAACATTGCGGAAGCCATCATAGCCAAGCAGAGAAACGGTCCTACCGGTGCCGTAGAGCTTGTCTGGCTCGGCCAGTTCACCAAGTTTGCCAATTACGAAAAGGTCCGGTCTGAATACTAAAGCAGCTCAATTAAAAAAACTCCGGCAGCAAATCAAGCAACCGGAGTTTGTTTTTGTGCTTTTACAGCATGACCTCCCTGCCAAGCCTGGCGGAGTCATATATGCCGTTAAGTATCTTTTGTATCAGCACACCATCATTGGCGGAAGAGATCGGCTCCTTGCCTTCCTTTATGCAGTCGAGGAAGTGGCGGATTTGGTTTTCGAAGGCGCTCTCCTTGCCAACGACAGGAGTGGAATCTACGAGGTAATTGGCCTCCTCGCCGTATATGGCCAGCGGATCAAGGCTTATGCCGGCCTTTGTGCCGTAGATGTTGCTGTATATGCCGGTCTCCTTTCCGTTTATGGCCCAGCTCACATCAAAGGTCATGGAAGCGCCGTTTTCAAAGCGGATAAAGCCTGAGGCAGAGTCCTCGGTGTTGAATACCAGGTTGTCGGTGTCAAATGCCACCCAGCGCCCGACGCCCTTGGTCTTGTAATCGCCGATCTTGTAATAGGAAGCAGCGCTTACGGAAACGGGCTTTGGCTTGCCCATGAAGTACCAGGTCAGGTCAATGACATGGACACCTATGTCGATCACAGGCCCGCCGCCAGATTTAGACACATCGGTGAACCAGCCCAGGGGAGTGCCTCTGCGCCTGAACCAGCCAGCCTTTGCATAATAGATCTCGCCCAGCTTGCCTGATTCCTGGATCTCCTTGATAGCCTTGCTGTCCGCCCTGAACCTGTTCACAAAGCCCATCATGAAGGTGATGCCCGACTCATCCGCGGCCTTTTTCATGGCTTCGGCCTCTTGGACGGTCATGGCCATGGGCTTCTCGCACAGGACATGCTTGCCGGCCCTGGCTGCGGCTATGGCTGCCTTGGCGTGGGCGTTGTTCCAGGTGCATATGCTGACTGCGTCCACATCCTCCAGTGACACCAGCTCATCGATGTCGGCAGCCACATGCTTTATACCAAACTTTTCCGCCACCTCGCGCGCCCGGCTCTCTTTAAGGTCGCATACGGCTGTCAGCTCCGCGTCCGGCATTTTCAGGTACGCGAGGATATGGGCGTTCTGGGCGATGTTGCCGGCGCCGATGATGCCGATTCTGATTTTGTCCTTGTTCACTTCCATCACTCCTACCTTAGATTTTTGCTTATTTATCTATATGTTAACTATTTGGTTGATCTTTTTTGCATAAGCCTGATGTCCCGACCCAAAAAACGGATCAGCATCGTGCTTCGGTTGTCAAAGAGCCTGGAAGTGACTCGGTCTGAATACCATTCTTTAAGGTCTTGAAGGGTCAGGTTCGTGGAGAGGAAGGTATGCTTACCCTTCAGGCAGCGTTCATTCAATATGTTGAAGAGCTCTTCCGCAGTAAAGTTGTTGCGCTTTGTTTCTGTGCCCAGGTCGTCGATTATGAGGACGTCCACCGAGAATATCCGCTCCTTCAGTGTCAGCGGGCCGTCCTCGGCTTTTTGCATGGCGCTTCTGAAAAGCTGTTCGAAGAGGTTGTAGGATGTGATCTTGAGTACCGTAAAGCCCTTTTTCAGGATCGCTCCGGCCAGGCAGTTGAGGAGGAATGTCTTGCCCAGGCCTGTTTTACCTGAAAAGAGGATGTTCTTTCTGGGGTTGTCCGGAAACTCGGCTGCATAATCCATCAGCAGGCCCTTAAGCTGCAGCATGTATTGCCGTTGGGTGAGGTTGCTTTCTTCCAGGGGCTCGTCCGGGAAGACGTTAGGATCAAAGGTGTCGAAGTTCTCCTTGTCGATGTCCGCCAGGTCAGACTGGCTGTAGGTTTTCTCGATAAGCCTCTGGATTAGGCACCTGCACTTTTCCTTGACCAGGTCCCCCGTATAGCCTGTATCCTTGCATAGCTCGCACCGGTACCGGAGAGTGAGATAATCCTCCGGGTACCCGTTTTGGACAAGGAGCTCCCTTTCCCGCTTTTTGAGCTGATCCCCGTCCATTAACTCATCCGGCCCAGCCGCTGTGTCGGCATTCTGTATCAGGGCTCTTGCCCGCTTTGCCATGGCGGATATAAAGGCATGACGAAGAGAGGCCAGCTCGGGTATGGCCTGCATGACCTCGGCTTCCCTTTCCCTCAAGGCTGCCTGCTCCTGCAGCCTCAGCTCGTCGTATTCCTTTAGGGTTTCTCTGAGCAGGTTATCCTTCATGTCCGGTTCCCCGCCTATAGATCATCTATGTTTTCAAACAGCTGCTCAAGCTCCTCGTCGCTGTAAGCATGCTGAGGGAACTTGGTAAAATCCAGTTGCTTTTTGATCGTTTGGTTCTGGCCTGCTGCTTCCGGAAGCTTTTGCAGGTGGGCTATGCGGTCGGCTTTAGCTTCCTTTATGGTCCTGATGTTGTTCTGATGCCAGCTTGACAGTATCTTGTTTATAAAGGGCATCTTTTCCCGGGCCGTCAGCGCGTATTCCGCAGCAAGGAGTATCAGCTCAAAGGACATGTTCCATTCCTCGGTCCATTGCTTGTACAGCTTGCGGTCAGCCAGGGTGATGTCCCTGACCTCACCGGCTCGCTCCAGAACGGCCTTTATTTCGTTTTCAATATACTTTTTCCTTGACAGCCATGCCTTGATCGACTCTTCGGTCACAAGGCCATTACTTGCCCACTGGCGCAGCAAATTGTCCAGGCTTTCAAAGCTGGTCATCCGTTTCCGGATGCATTGCTTGCATGCCAGGAGTATGACGCCGTGCTCCAGCTTGCACTCTTTGATCCAGGCATTGTACATTTGTATATGCTCCGGTGCAGGGGAGGTATTTTTATATCCGAGCTGGCGGTAGATCTCCTTGATCTTGTCCGCCATGTCGCTTGAGCTTTCCAGGTGCATTTTGATGTCATTTGCGGAGATGATGCCCTTTTCATAAAGGGAGCCCAGTATCTTGTCCAGGTACGCAAAGGTCGGCGACTGGACCTTGGTCGTTTCCCGGGCGGCTGCCAGGACTGAATCCAGGCTGAAGCCCCATTCATCCTGCCACTTTTTGTACATGTCCAGCTCCGCTTGTGTGGGGGTCCTGCTCATGCCGAAGTACTTCAGCACAGCCTGGGTGTTTTTGTAGCAGCTTTCCTGGGCCCTGATGTATTCCTCGGCCTTCTGCAGGGTATTGATGCCCTCCCGTGCCCAGCCCTCGGCTACCTTGTCCAGGTAATTTATGCTGATTTTGCTGTTTTTTCTGGACACGCAGAACCTGACCATCATGAGGACGACCTCTTTGGGGAGGTTCAGGACTTCTATCCAGTCATATATACGCAGGTATTCCTGCGGGGACAGCAGGCGCTTGTCAAATATCTGCTGCAGGCTTTGATTGAAGTCCCTGTATTTATACAGTGTCTTTTCAGAGTTCAATCCCTTGTTGTATACAAGATCCTTCAGGTTGTGATACACCACCGACAGCTGGCCGTCCTCATCCTTTGAAACGGAAAGGACCCCCTGGCGCTCCCAGTACCTGAAGGCATTTTCAACTACCGATGTTTCCAGGCCAAGGGCATCGGAAAAGGCCTGGATGGTGTTTTCACTGCAATCCTGGTTGTAGCACTGCATCAGGCCAAACAGGTATACCTTCACAAAGTCGCCGGGCGCCTTGAGCATGAACTCGTGAATGAAGAGGTTTTCTACAGGTGTGATATCGAATATGTGGTTGTTGTCCGAGTGCCTGCAAAGTGACAACTGAACTACCGTCCTTTATTATGTACTGGAGCATTGAATACCCTCATAAGCACTTATAATCTTATCACATTAGGAGATAATTTCAATATATATGTCCTTGTACAAGATCCCAATTTATCAAATGGACTTGCTAAATCCTGCATCAGAGTGTAATATGATAGTATAA
>JAKORJ010000133.1 GCA_029777885.1 Bacillota bacterium
CTGTCGTCGAAGTAAAACAGTGCGCCGTTGCTCGGATCGCTGCCGTTCAGAGCGTCAAGTGCAGCATTTATTTCCTGCTGTGTCGCAGGCTTTTGGATCATGCCGTTCTCAACAGGAGTGAACTGGTAGAAGCCATTGCTGCTGACCTCATAGATTACCGATGAAATCGTGTTCGGGAATTCGCTGCTTTTTACCCTGTTGAGAACAACGGCTGCCACACCGACTTTTGCAGCGTAGGGCTCACTTTCGGCCTCTGCCCTTACAAGCCTTGCCAGCAGGTCCAGTTCAGCCTGTGAATATGAGACCGTTGCTTTGCTTCCGGATGAGCCTGTGCCGGCTGCCGGTATGTTGAGAACCTGGCCGGGATAGATCATGTCGTCCCACTTATTATTGGCCTTTCTCAGCTGTGCCAGCGAAACTCCGTACCAGCCGGCTATCTTGCTGAGCGTATCACCGCTTTTGACCGTATGCGTCCGGGCCTGCACGTAGAGTTTCTGCCCCGGATAGATCATGTCGCCTGAAAGCTTGTTGTCGCTCCTGATAACGTCTGCCGTCGTATTGAACAATTGGCCGATCTTGTACAGCGAATCCCCGCTCTGGACCGTATAGGCCGCACCGAAAGCTGTGCCTGCCAGGATCATGAATGCCATGACGGCAGCGATCGCGAAAATTGCTGACTTCTTAAAAATTCTCACTTTATTACCCCCTTTTTGCCTCCGAGGTTAGTTGACGGGTTCGGGTCGAGGCAACCCTACTCATGCGAGATTCACCCATCGGCCGTATGCTGATCCCGTGCTGCCGGATAATGCTGCTTGCTGATTCCTGCGGCCTTATATGGCTGCGGGACATTCAGACGCTGCTTTTTGCAGTTGCGGAACTGCTCCCGCCGACTCCTGCAGCTGTGGAACCGTTAATGTACGGCCTGCTGCGGCCGCAGATCCTGTACGGCCTGCTGTTTCTGTCCCCCGTACTCCTTCCGGAGATTCGGCATTTTAAGATATTCCGGCATCCTCTGAATAAGAGGAGCCATTCATACAACGGTTTTATGTCAACCGTCACCTGAATTTTAGCAGATGACATATACACATTTCCATGATATATTTCTGGAAAGGATGGTAATATGGAAGGGGACGATCCTTTTAGCGGGGACGTGCCCGAGGAGTGTCCCATCACCTTGAAGGAAACACTTTTCTGCTGCAAAGCATAACGCTATAGAAAGCGGTGCCCCTGACCTTTCCCGGGAAGGGACGCTCATCACTTCGGAGAAATACTCTGCGGCACAGAAGTGAAAGAGGTACGATGAAAGGCATGAACCTGGAAAAGGAGATGAAAAATGCGTACTGACCAGCGGAAACATACCCCCCCCGGCGAAACAATGTCATATAGTACAGAAGTATCCCCGAACCCTGCTTCGTTCGGCCTGGTCCTTGAAGGAGGCGGAGGCCGCGGAGCATACCAGATAGGCGCCTGTAAGGCGATAAAGGAAATGGGATTCGATATATCGATGGTCGCCGGTACGTCGGTCGGTGCGCTCAACGGGGCCATGGTGGTCCAGGGCGATATCGACCTTGCATATGATGTCTGGTATGAACTGAGGCCGGACCTTGTAATCAACCTGGACGATGACCTTTACAGCAAGCTTCTTGCCAGTGAATACAAACCTGATACGCTGAGAAGACTTGTGCGCTATGTCAGGAAGGTGATAGCTGAGGGCGGGCTGGATGTGACTCCGCTGGAAAAGCTCGTCAAGAGCGTACTCAGTGAAGAAAGGATCAGGAGTTCGCATATCGGGTTCGGAATAGTAACCGTTGACCTTACGGCCCGCAGAGCTGTGGAGATATACAAAGAGGAGATACCGGAAGGCCAGCTGGCTGATTATGTGATTGCAAGCGCCAGTTTTCCGGTGTTCAAAAGGACGATCATAGACGGGAAGACATTCATAGACGGTGCCCTTTACAACAACC
>JAKORJ010000134.1 GCA_029777885.1 Bacillota bacterium
GCCAAGCCAACGGCCAGGAATTTGTTCCGACCGGCACTTTCTGCTTTCGATGGGGCTGGGGCTTTCAAATGCTCTTTGAACTTTGTGTACAGGCCTTTTTTATATGCAACGTAAACGAAGGCTATAATCAGCAGAAGAGCTATGCCTGAGACCAGCAGCGGATCCATTCCGGATACTTCAAGGAACTTCGTCACATCATCTCCGGCAGGAGGCACAGAAAACAGGGATATGAGAGGTATTGCCACCCAGGCCGCAAACGAGCCTGTTACGGCAAAAGCAAATAAAGCGAACAAATAGTGGTAAGCAAAGTTTTTCACACAGCGGTTATAGAATGCCAGTGCGACAACCAGGCATACTGCCGGAAGCAGGGTCCCGGCTGAATACATCAGTGCTTCTCCTGTCCGGGTAAAATTTGCATCGGAATATGATACGTGGGCGTTTAAGCCCAGAACAAACCTTGTTATTTTCCCGCCATACATGACTGCAACAAGGGCGTGTCCTCCCTCGTGCAGCAACGTATACAGGTATATGACCAGTAACGATGCAGGCAAAACCGGCAGCAATATTGCAGCTTTTTAGCTGGCATTTTTCCTGGTCCGGTGTTCGTTTCGGTTTTCATTTCGGACTCCATGGCATGTATCCTTCTCCGGATGATTTATAGTGATTATATCATATCATCAGTTATTATTCATGGATCCCAAAATATGATAACATGATAGTAAAATATGTGTTCTTACATCCTGACTGAAGCTGTAAGGATCGGAGGAGAAATATGCGAAGCGAACAGGAAGTCATGGACCTGATACTTGACGTGGCCCGGGCCGATGAGCGCATCCGGGCGGTGCTGCTGTCCGGTTCGCGGGCAAACCCCGCCGTGCCGAAGGACAAGTGGCAGGACTACGACATCACCTATTTCGTTGAGGACGTGACGCCCTTCCGGAACGATCCCGCGTGGGCCGTGGAACACTTCGGCAGGCCGCTGATCATGCAGATACCGGAAGCAATGCGCTGCCCGGAAGGAGACGGTACCTTCGCTTACATGATGATCTTTCCTGATGGTGTCCGCATCGACCTCACTTTTGACTACAGGAAATATATCGACAACGGGGAGCCTGCGGTCGTCCTGCTCGACAAGGACGTTGGACAGGGATTCCTGCCGCCGCTGCCTGCACCGAACGACAAGTACTGGCATATCGAGTCCCCGTCACCACTGTTCTATTACTCCTGCTGCAACAACTTCTGGTGGTGCCTCAACAATGTCGCAAAGGGCATAGTGCGCGATGAACTCCCCTATGTAATGCATATGCTCAATGAAGTGGTCCGGCATGAACTGCACGACATGATAAACTACTACATAGGTGTAAAGCACGGGTTCAACCTTTCCACGGGCAAAAACGGCAAGTACTTCAAAAAGTATCTGCCTCCTGAACTGTATAAGCAGTA
>JAKORJ010000135.1 GCA_029777885.1 Bacillota bacterium
TCGAATCAAGTTACATACCTTAGAGGGCATCCTGTGAGGCCTTTTTTTTATGTGAGTTTACGATGTACTGCACAATCATGTCGCATATGATGTCGTTCATGGTTTTATCATCCTTGGCGGCAAGTATCTTCAATTCCTTGTGCAACTCTTTAGGGATCCTAAGGCTTAGCTTTTTTACTTCAGACATTCATAATTCCTCCTCTGGGCCGTCCTGCTCTACCCATACCTCAAAGGCGCGGTTAACGCCTTTGAAGTATATCTGGGCCCTGCCGTTCTCGGCGGCGAACCCATGCCTTATATCCATCCCTTGTACCCACTCCTCTGGGATTGATATTGGAGCCAGCCCCCTGTAATAGCTTATCATTAACCTTTTACCAGTCATCCTTAATCCCTCCTTTTTATATTAGGTGGGGGGATGCCCGCCTTTATTCCTAGTCCAACTGCCCCCCGCTCCTAAAGGGGCGGGACGTCCCGGGGAGCATTATGATCTCATACTGCCCCTCGGGGATCTTAAGCTCCTCGTGCTCTGGGTGCCTCGCTACCGCGGGGCCCACTAGAATTATGTCCCTCTCGTAAATATCCTCTGCCTTGCTCTTGCGTATCACCACAAGGCCATCTACGTTGTGCCTGTCCACATTGTAACCGCCTTTGTACACATCAAATGTGTACCCATGCTTTGAGACAGGCTCACCGTCGCTGTTAAACTCTATCCCGACTTGGAGCTTGAAGAACATCAAGTCTCCCTGTCGGTACGTTGGCCTAACCCATTGCCTAATGGTCAGGTAGTCCATGAAACCCATTAGGCGATAGGAGTCGTCAGGAAATACTATGAAGACTCCCTCCTTGATCCTCCAGCACTCGGGCTGGATGACCAACTCTGGGTCGGCACACTCAACGTTGATGGTAAGGCAGTCTGGGACTGAGAGCTTGAGGGCAAACAGTCCCTTGCTGAACCATCCGTCGCGATGGTTACCATCAACGTCGAACCCCGGGACCTCGTCTATTAGGAAGAGCTTACCTGGGACA
>JAKORJ010000136.1 GCA_029777885.1 Bacillota bacterium
CCTGACCGGAGTTAACTGCCAGGTTACCGCTTATAGCTGCCTGTCGGAGGCAGGTGCACAGCTTAAATTTTACAAGCCATGCTTGCCATGGCTTTTTTATTTTATGGTATAATTACTGTGGGCTGCTATATGCAGCAAAAACGGCAAAGGCAGGTGTGCTATGTCAACCTATACGGCACTTTACAGGCAGTGGCGTCCGGATACCTTTGACGAGGTGGTAGGCCAGGACGTGGTCATCCGCACATTGAAAAACCAGCTTGAAAGCGGCCGCATCGCCCATGCCTATCTGTTCTGCGGGTCCAGGGGGACCGGCAAGACCAGTACGGCGAAAATATTCGCCCGGGCGGTCAACTGCACGGATCTGCAGGAAAACGGGCCCTGCGGCAAATGCGAGGTATGCGTAAGCCTTGCATCAGGCAATAATATGGACATTATTGAAATAGACGCCGCATCCAACAACAGCGTGGATGATGTGCGCGACCTGCGTGAAAAGATAAAATTCCCGCCTGCGGTGGGCAAATACAGGGTCTACATAGTGGATGAGGTCCATATGCTTTCAGCAGGGGCTTTCAACGCGCTGCTGAAAACCCTTGAGGAGCCGCCGGCCCATGCCGTGTTCATACTCGCTACCACTGCGCCCCACAAGCTGCCGTCTACGATCCTGTCCAGGTGCCAGCGGTTCGATTTCAAGCGGATCCCCTTAAGGACCATAGTGAATCGGCTCAAAACCATTTGCAGCCGTATAGGAGCGGAGGTCGAGGAGGCCGGCCTTTTCACCATAGCCCGCTGGGCCGAAGGCGGCATGCGGGACGCCCTGAGCCTGCTCGACCAGTGTATCGGCTTTTGTGGGAACAAGATAACCAATGATGATGTGCTGGCTATCCTGGGCACTGCCGGCCAAGGCTTCATATTCCAGGCGGCGGATGACATGCTCTCAGGCAATGCGGCAGGGCTGATAGAGTCAATAGACCGGCTGTCGAACGACGGCAAGGACCTTACGGTTTTCATAAAGGAGCTGACCAACCATTTCAGAAACCTACTCGTGGCAGGGGTGTGCGATGAGCCCTCAGCGCTATTAGATGTGGAGGACTCAGAGCTACAAAGGCTTATTTCCCAGGCAAAGGCCGCAGGAGAGAGCAGGCTGGTCAGGGCCCTGGACATACTAACCGGCCTGGAGGCGGACATCAAATACAGCACCCAGCCGAGGGTCCTTATCGAGCTTGCCATGGTAAAGATATGCCGGCCATACTCCGAGGACGGGTCCCTGGATGCCCTGCTTGACAGGATAGAAGCCCTGGAGCAGCGGCTGAAGGGAGCCGGCGGCATCAGGACCCAGGAGACCTCCGAGACCAGGGCGGCATACAGGGTGGAAAATGACTCCGCCAGGGCAGTCAGAAATATAGATATAGAATATAAGGCGGCAAAGGAAGCAGAAGAGGAACCGGCAGGGGAATCTGCTGAGGAATCGGCGATAGCTGAGCCTGTCGTGATAAAAGGCGGGACACCGGATCTTGAGGCTGCATGGCCGAAATTCCTAAAACTAGTCAAGAAAGACAGACTGGGCCTATACTCCATGTTTGCCGAGGCCGTGCCAAGGCTTAATGGCAATGTCCTGACACTGTGCTTTACTGAAAACCAGGGTTTTCATGCCGCTGCGGTGGAAAGGGAGGACAACAGGAGGTTCCTTGAGGAGATGATGAAGCAGGTCACCGGCCTGGATATCAGGCTTAGATGCGTGGTCGGCGGCAGCATCGATGATCTCCTGCAAAGTCCGGCAACCGACGACAGGGACGATGCAAAGGACGATTATTTGGTCAAAAAGGCATATGAGGTTTTTGGCAAGGATAAGGTTGAAGTTATAGAGGAATAACAGGATGTCCTGTGGTATAATCATTAAAAAGCTTTTCAAGGAGGATTTTAAATGGCCAGAGGCGGTTTTCCCGGCATGGGGAACTTGAATGACCTGATGAAGCAGGCAAAGAAGATGCAGGAGCAGATGCTCAAAATGCAGCAGGAGCTGGAGGAAAAGACTGTTGAAGCCACGGTCGGCGGCGGCATGGTGACCGTAGTCGCAAACGGCAAGAAGGAACTGATCAGCATTGAGATAAAACCGGAAGCTGTGGATCCCGATGATGTAGAGATGCTCCAGGACCTGATCCTGGCTGCGGTAAACGAGGCCTTGAGGCAGGCTGATGAGATGGTCCAGTCCGAAATGGCTAAAATAACTGGTGGAATGGGCATGCCTCCGGGATTGTTCTAAGGCCTGACTATATAGAATGATTTCATTGAAAGTGGTGGGGTCAGCCCGTGGATCACTATATAGAACCAATAGCCAGGTTAATAAATGAATTGTCGAGGCTGCCCGGCATAGGGGGCAAGACAGCCCAGCGGCTGGCCTTTCATATCATTGACATGCCCAGGGAACAGGCCAGACAGCTCGCCAGGGTCATACTTGACGCAAAGGAAGGAGTCAAATACTGCTCGGTCTGCTGCAATATCACCGACAGGGATCCCTGCAGCATCTGCAGCAGCCCCAGGCGGGACAAGTCCATCATCTGTGTCGTCAAGGATCCCAGGGATGTCGTAGCAATGGAGCGCACCCGGGACTACAGGGGACTCTATCATGTGCTCCACGGCACCATATCTCCCATGGAGGGCATAGGCCCTGATGACATCAAGCTCAAGGAGCTCCTTCACAGGGTGCAGAACAACGGCGTGAAAGAGGTAGTCATGGCCACAAACCCCGATGTAGAGGGCGAGGCCACCGCCATGTACATTTCACGCCTCCTAAAGCCCATGGGCATAAAGGTCACCCGGATAGCCCACGGCATCCCGGTGGGCGGGGACCTGGAGTATGCGGATGAGGTGACCCTGAGCATGGCTTTGCGCGGGCGGAGGGAGATGTAGGGGATAGGATGAACTGTCCCCCTTAAAAAAATCTCTTGTCACGTGCTAAAAAACCCTTGTCATAAGATACATTGAATTACCAAAGGGAAGATCAAGCTGCTGATTGGGCAGATGATCTTCCCTTTCTATATGGGCAGGGTTGAAGAGAACAGAACTGGCGACTAAAAGAATTTCTTATTACATTCTATTACCTATATACTTGCTATATGCGGATTGACAAGGGTTCCCAGCATAGGTCCCTGAACTAAAACACTTTATAACGACAGTCTTTTCCTTTGAATTAACTCTTTTGTCATTACAAGTCCCCCTAGATAATTCTTATGAGTGATGTCTTATTTCAGAGTCCTATATGTATCAATTCAAGGAAGGAAGCATGTATCTTTATTGTTTTATTAACACTACCAAAAATCCTATCAATCTCCTCCTGCCTTGAAGTTATACAATGGCTTTACGATTGCCTGTATCTCTACTGTATCTTTGATATTTTTAATTATCTCTTCCATAGGCTTATACACCATCGGGCTTTCATCCACGGTTTCGGTACTTACGGAAGTGGTCCATATGCCTTTCATGGATTCCTTGAATTCAGACAAAGAGATCGACCTTTTTGCTTCGCTTCTGCTCATGATCCGTCCAGCCCCGTGGGGAGCCGAATAGTTCCAGTCAGGATTGCCCTTTCCGATGCAGATGAGGCTTCCATCCCTCATGTTCATCGGGATTATCACCTTTTCGCCGGCTCTGGCTGATATTGCACCTTTCCTTAGGATCATATCATCCATATTAATGTAGTTGTGGATCGTTGTGAACTGTTCGAGCGGTGTAAAACCCATCTTTGATACAATCACCTGAGTAATAGCCAGACGGTTGTATACCGCATATTCCTGGGCAATCTTCATGTCGTGGATGTAATCGTCGAAGTCAGAACCCTTCACATATGCCAGGTCTTTCTTGATTTTCGAAGCATTGAGCTTTTTCAGCTCTGCCTGTATTTCCGATTCTCTGCCCTCTTTTCTCAGCCTTTCTACCAGGCGCTGCTTCTCTTCTTTCATATCCTTAAGTCTTTTGTAAGCAATGTCCTGATAGTAGTCAGCAATCTGCTTGCCCATGTGCCTGCTTCCGGTGTGGACGACTAGGTATACTCTGCCTGAATCATCTCTGCCCACTTCGATGAAGTGGTTTCCGCCTCCCAGCG
>JAKORJ010000137.1 GCA_029777885.1 Bacillota bacterium
CCCCGGGAGTACCGGTAGGATCTGGCTTGTTTGTAGGCTTGGGGCTCTCTATGGCCTGGGTGGGGCTGGGCTGCGGATCCTTTGGCTTTGTAAGCACTATGTTTTCGGTGGAATAATTATCGATAAATATAAAACCCTCGACGTTCAGATACTGGTTGTTGTATATATAGATATCCCTGGAGCTTTCCACCCATATGCCGTAGTCCGAGTCGAAGAACTGGTTGTCATATATATGGATGTTTTCCATGACAGGAGCCCGTTTCATCCCGCTGTACAAGGAGAATTTCATGTTGATGGAGATGCCGTCCAGGGGCTTTCTGAATATATTGTTCCTGATGACCCCGTTTTGGGGATGGCGGCCTTCGATCCAATAGGGATCATTTTCTGCCCCGAGCAGTATGTTGTACACATTATACTCAAATACATTGTTCGTAATCTCAAAGTTGCTCGCGGAGATCTTGAGCCCCCTGTATGAATTTCTTATTATTGAGTTCCTGACGATGTACTTGTCAGGGTAAAAGGCTTCGAACTCTACGATAGTCTTTTTGGCAGTATTCTTGTCTGCCCCGCCCACTATACCTGCAGGTAAGGGTTCATTCGTTTCTACCGTAAAGGGGGATGTCCCGTAACGGCCTGCCTTTTTGACCGTACCGCTCCAGAAATACTGGTTCGAATCAGCCGACAGAAGCCGGATCCTGCTGCCCACGGGTATCTCGAAGGAGCCGTAATTAAGGCCGTTGCAAAGGAGCGTATGGTCATCGATCTGCTTGTTTACGGTCACCCAGCTGCCATGGCAATTCTGTCCGTCATCGTTCATGCCGTCGATGACAACTGAGTCCATCAAGACCGTGCCGGAGATATTGGACATTTTGAAGCCGTCCCTGGGCGCTACGGCGACCCGGTTGCCCGTGGGGGCCAGCTTTACGTTTTTGTAGGTGACATCCTTGCAGTAGTCGGCAGTGAGCGCGAACCCGGTCGAGTTGAGTATATTGATGTTTTCATATGTAATGCCGTTCACCTGGTAGTTCATCAGCATTTGGGCGCTCTGACTGAAATTGCCCTGGAACCAGAACACCGTTATGTCCTCAATTTTTCGGCCTTCGCTCAGGGCCCTTTCAACAGCCCTTGCGATCTGGACATTGTCCACGTATACCCTTTGCCGGCTGCCGCCCCCGTCGGTCCTGACAAGGAGGGGGCTGTTGGTCCCGTTGTCGTCGGTCCATATGATGCGTTGCTGGATAAAGGCCTTTTTCTTCTCGTCATAGACGCCGGGCAGGTTCATCTTCATGCCATCCCAGAAGGGATGGCCCTCGAGGATGTCCATGGTCACCCGGTTGCCCGATACGGATACGACATCTGCAGCCGAGTAATAGTAGGGATCGTTGTCAACGGCTATGTTTTTGACCGTAACATTGCTCGAATTGCTCACGAACAAGAGCTGCCTCAAGTCGGCGCAGTTCTCCTGGACGTTTTTCCTCAGCCACAGGGTCGCCGGCTCGCCCTTGCTGTCCACGGCCCCTTCAATGGTAAGGTTGGATGCGCCTATTATATACATGTATGCATTTGTGCCCGTGCCCATCAGGGGGTCTTCGCTGAAGTTGTACGTGCCCTTTTCAAAAATGACCTTTTGGGCTTTCTGGGCTATCGCTGCATTGATTGCCTTTTGTATGGCCTTGGAATCGTCCTGGCCGTCATCGGGTATGGCCCCGTAATCCCTGACCTTCACCTGGCCTGAAGCCGCCTGGGGCAGCTGCAGCCCAACTGCTGCAAAGACCAGTATTAGAGGCAGTATAATGATCAATAAAAGCTTTCGCATATATTATTTCACTCCGGTTTCTATTCGTTTTCTACGACCGTGTTGTCATGGATACTTACCGTGTCCTTGCGGTCAGGGTTAAGTACGGTTATTTCGCCCGGGGTCGGGGCATAGGGCGTCTTTACCCAAACATTGCTGTCGATCTCCACGTTGCGGGATTTTTCGATATCTATCCCGCCGCGCAGGAGGTTCTCTTCCATCTCAAGGGGATTGCTTATCTTGTTGCCGGTAAACCTGACGCCGTCGGAAGAGCATATATAGAGGACCCAGCTCGGAAAATCCTTCATGACGTTGTCCTTGATGACTATGTTCGTAAAAACGGGAGCATCGACAGGGCGCCCGTAGAGCTTTGCCTTGAGCTCTATAAGGCCGGTCCAGTTGTTCACGTTGCACCTGTCAAAAATATTGTTCCGAATGACCAGGTTGTCCACGCCTGTGCCTTCGGTCCACTTGTCCTGGGTTATATCCAGGGTAACAAGTATGGCAGCGCCCTGGGTGCGATAAAACCTGTTGTTTTCGACCAGGCCATTGTTGGACTGAAGCAGGAGCCCTCTGGCACGGTTTTCATGGAAATAGGAGTTTCGGATGACATAGTTGCTGCTGTCATAGCGCAGGTTGCGCAGGAATGTGTTTTTATCCATTTCTGCCGGGAGCTCCGTGTCAAACTCCAGTATATAGTTCGACCCATAGGCTTGCTTCTTTACGATCCTTGCAGTGCCCGGGATATCGGTGAAGTCCTTGCCCATAAAGGCTATGGTATCACCGACTTCACAGGTCATGTTCCTTCTGACCTCGAGGGTCTTATCATTGATGCGCCTTTGTACGACGCTCACATTGTCATGTATGTTGATGCAGTCGTCACCCATGAAGCTGAAATCCAGGTTTTCGAAGTTGGCATAGCCGCCGGTGTCGGCGACATGGAGGGCGTCGGCAGTGGATGATATCCTGCGGTTGCTGCCGGGCCGAAGGCCTACGGTGCAGTTCTTTATCTGGTAATGGTGGGTACCGCTGTCTACCAGGAAGGCCATGCCGGGGACTGAATAAACCTTTATCCCGTCAAGGGTGATGTTCTGGCTGGCATCGGTGATGCGGACCGCATTAGAGCCGTATGTGTGGTGGCGCAGCAGGAACAGCTCGCCCTCCTTTACGGCATTCAAATGCCCGGTGTGGGTGACCCTGAGCACGTTGTCGCCCACTTTCTGAACCGACTTGAATTGAAGCTGGTATTCCCAGTATTCTCTGCCATTTGCAGTCCCCGGAGTCAGGGTCTCAGGGTCAAGCTGGTTCATGGTCAGCCAGGGCACGGATGGGTCCACAGTGTCCAGCTCGGTGAACTCAAAATCTATCGTTTTATTGTCCCGGTCGACCCGGACGGCTTTGATGATCGAAGCCAGCCGCTTGACTTCCCAATCCCAGTCTATGGTGATGTTCCTGACCTCAAGGGTGTCGCTGGCCGAGATTATCATGAAATTCATTTCCCTGAAGATAAACTCGGACCCGTTTCCTTCTATAAGGACATTTTTAACGTTTTTTATCTTCAAGGGCTGGGACGATTCGAAATAATAGGTGCCCTTGGGTATATCGAGCTTGGTGCCGGGATGGTTGACACAGTAAGCAACTGCTATCAGGAAGGCCTGGGTATTGTCCCTGCTCTCCTCGCTCATGCCGAATTTCGTTGCATCGACCACTTCCAGCTCGTTTCCTGGCCTTTTGATCTCAAACTCCACACCATCTACCCCTTTTATAAGATCTGTTGTGACATTTTCTCCCGCACCAGGCTCATCTGTTGGTTGAACCGTTGCTGTCGGAGTTGGCTTGTCCGTCTCGTTCGGGCTCGGACTCGCTGACCCGTTAGGATCAGCCCCTGGCTTCTGGCAGCCGTACAGCAGAAATACACATATGAGTACCAATATGAAACCCTTGCACTTTTTAATCATTGATGATCCTCCTTTTCAGCCGACGATGCCTGTCCGCTCAATGGCATCCGTAAAGTATCTCTGCAGGAATGTATACATTGCTATGAGGGGAGCTAAGGCCAACAGGCAGCCTGCCTGCAGACGGACTGTTATCTCATTGGGGTCGAGCACGGCCGTTGAGGTATGCAGCGGATTCAAGGCCTGCTTCAATATCCCGTTGAGCTTGGTAAGCTGCATGGTCACGGAAGACGTGTTTTGCATAAAGACCGAGGTATAGAAGTAGTCGTTCCAGTACCACACAATGGAGAACAGAAAAACAGTGAGCAAGGCAGCCCGGGCATTGGGCAGGATTACCTTGAAGAAGGTCTTGTAGACCCCGCATCCGTCGATGGCCGCCGCATCTTCAAGCTCCGTTGGTATATTGGTAAAGAATTTATTAAAAATCAGGATATACAGCCCGGCCCTGATACCCGAGGCAAGGGCTGCCGGCAGGAACATGGCCATGTCGGTGCCGCTCAGGTTTATATAGAAAGGCTTCCCTGTAAAGATACGCATGATCTGCCCAAGGCCAAAAAGATCGAACTCCCTGTACTGCAGGAACATCGATATCAGCGTGTTTTGCGGCGGAACTATGAGCATAAGCAGAACCAGCAGGAAGAGAGCGTTCCGGCCCTTGAACTTGAACCTAGAGAACCCGTAGCCGGTCAGGGAGCACGAGAATATCGTCAGCAGTGACGGAATCAAGGAAAGCTTAAGGGATGTAAGGAAGGCTATCGGATAATTCATAAGCTTGAAGGTATCCGCAAAATTTTTAAAGGTAACGGTCGTAGGAATCCATACCACCATGGGATCGGAAAGATCCGAGGCATAGCGCAGGGACACGCTGATCATATACATCAGGGGAAACAGGAGGATCATACCAATACTGAACAAGGTAACAAAACGGTATACGCTCCATATCCGGGACACAGCCTGCCTGATATAATGCTTTTGCCTGACCCTGTCGGTCAGCAGTTGTCTTAGTTCCATACCCTTCACCCCTAATCTGTGTAACTGAAGGCACGTTTTGAGATAACAGCGAGGACCGTGCCGGTTATGATAAGGACTACCAGGAAATACATCCAGGCCATAGCCGAAGCGAACTGAATGTTCAGGCTGCGCGACGTCTGGGATATATACATGATGATCGGGTTCAGATAATCATTGAAGGAGTCGATTATCGTATAAACCACATTGACTACTATAATAGGAGAGAGCATCTTGAAGGTGACCATCCAGAAGGTCTCCCAGGCGTTGGCGCCCTCGATTTTGGCAACCTCGTACAAGGCAGGCGGAATGGTTTTGAGCCCAGCTATGAATATCAGGATCTGGACCCCGGATTTCCACAAGAGGTCGAAGATGTTGTTGATAACGTAAAACATGTAATTGACGACCTTCTCATTGATGATGCCGGATTTCAGCAGGAGCTGTTCCATGGACACCGCCTGGAACATCATGCTCGACCGCTCACCTGACAGGAGCTGCTGCGAAAAGGCATCGCCCCGGATCAGCGAGATCACGACCCCGCTTGCGATTATTACAGGAAGAAAATATACGGTCCTGAAAAACACCCTGCCCCTGAACTTCTGGTTCAGGATAACGGCTATGAACAAGCTGAACATCAGGATAAGGGGCACCTGGAACAGGGTATTGTTCATGGATTCGGTAAATTTCGGAAGAAATTCATTGTCTCCGGTAAAGGCATGGATATAGTTCTTCAAGCCCACAAACTTCATTGAGACTCCCTCATCCAGCACCTTTACATCACAAAGGCTGTAGTACAGGGTCATCAAAAAAGGCCTGACAAAGAAGGTCGTGCACCCGACCAGCCAGGGTATGATAAAGGTGAATCCCAGCCATTTCTTTTTTGATTCGTAGGATCTTCGCTTCACTTGCCTCATTTTTCTCCTCCCACTATGCAGTAGCTCATAGGCGGCACATTTGCTTCAGGGCTGCTGTAGTCTTCACTGCCATAGTTGATGATCACGGATTTTCCGGATGAATAAAAGGTCTGTACCACCTTGTCATCCAGGTACCTGTGGGAAACGATGGTGCTTGAACCAAGCTCCCCTATTGCCTGGGAATACTCGCTCCAGATGTCTTTGATCCTCTCCCTGGTGGTCCCGAAGCTGCAGCTGAAATACTCCGGCGTATCGGTGAAAATGATGTCGATATCCTCGTTGCCGTATACGGTGAACTGGGGCACGGAGCCTGTTTCCAGGAGCTTCAGGAAGCTGATCTCCGGGCTGGATTCAAGGTTTATCGAGGGCGATGAATAACCGACGAGACCGCTGACGACCAGCTGGTAAAAGGGCACATCGCGGTCCAGGATGGAAAACCTGCTGGATCCCACGGGCACGCTCGTTATATGGTCAACATACTTAAGGGCGTACATATTGGCTTTTTCCGCTATCACGGCAGCCCCGCCCCTTTGAAGCATCTCAAGTATTTCTGTAACGCTGCCCAAGGCATCGGTCCGGCTGTATCTGCCCGACTTGTTGTAATCTGAGTAGAGGACTGCGCCCATGTCACCAAGGGAGATGGCGGCATTATCGTTTAGCTTGTCAGCAAAGCGCCTGGCCAGGGACGTAAGCTTCCCTGGCGATACCAGGTAGCCTACCTGGGCCTCCTTGTCCGGGTAATAGGTGCTGGGCTTGTATCTTTGCTGTTTGGCAAGGGCATTGGACAGGTTACGGGCCGCGTCGAAGAATGTGCTCACCCCGTTGCCGGACCTGTAATATTTCATAAAGGAGATCTCGGGCGCGACTACGATCCCGTCCATACCGGTCAGGGCAGCCCAATCCTTAGCGCCTCCCAGGGCGGATACAGGGGTCAGGGAACCTGTCACCCTGCCTTTATACGAGTCTAAGACCGCCCCGCTGTACTGGATGATGATATCCTCCATCCCCATGGCCTTGAGCTCCTCGACTATCGCGGCAGCCTGCCTGTATTGGGTCAGCACGACGGTCTCCCTTGTCTCAAAGCCAAGGAGGTACTTGCGCTGGGTGGTGATCCCCTCAACATTCAGCACTACGTCGGCATTCGCCCCGCCCTTTTCCCGGGCGCCGTTCTCCACCAGGTACTGCCTGAGCCTTTGGGCCATGCCGTTGTAGTCGGATCTATCGTTTTCGAGTATGTGGTAGGATATGGATATGTCGCCGCATACCCTCTCCTTTTTGTCATAAAGCTTTATATCGTTTATGCCGTCCAGGGAATACTGGTAGGAGTATCTGAGCTGGAAATCGAAATATCCTCCGTTGTAAGGCCCGTTTTGCCCGGACACGTAGGCACGGCAGGTAGCGTACTCTGCGCCCTTTTCAACGACGGCCAGGAAACCGGCATCATTCCTTTTGATGCCAAAAACCGGGAGAAAGGCCTGCTCCGTTACGGCAGACTGCCTGACAACGCTGAAGGAGGGGTCCGCCCCGTACAGGCGCTGCTTATACTCTGGCAGGGACTGCTTGTTGTTGTTGAAGTAAATGAGGGCGCCAGAGCCATCCGGTACGAGCACATAGCCCTCATCCTCAGCCCCGCCTGCACCGAAAAAGGGATACGGGGTCAGGGAGAAGAGCTTGTAATCCCCGGCTTCTATGACCTGGTCCCTGGGTATGCTGACCGTCACCTTGTCCCCGTCCAAGACCACGTCCACAATGACCGTGATCTTTACATCCGGGAATTCATAGCTCGCACGAAATCCCTTTTCCCTTTTTGCAACCTTTATGCCGTACTTTATCCTGCTGCCTGCATGGGAGTTGCTTATCTCCTCGTTGTTTTCCTTGCTTACATAGCTTAATAAAAGCTGGGACTGAAGGTTGGTCTTCCTGGCCCCCTTAATGGTTTCATCCTCTTCCACACCGGGCGGGTTGGAGTGCCATACGGTCTGGCTGCGCTTGTCCAGCACATAGAAGGCCCCGCTGCTTGGCTGGACATACAGGGACAGGTACTCATTGTCTGCGCAAAGCCGGAATTCATCAGAACGCGGCAATACATCAACTGGATCGAGCCCGATTTCAGTGTTGGTATCAGGACCCTGGGTATCAGCCGCAGGGGCGCAACCATATATCAGCATCAATGCGATCAGTATTATATAAATCAGTTTTCTCTTTGTCATAACTGCCACACCTTTCGACTACCGCTGCCTATAAGCGGAACAGGATTTCGTTGACCATGGTGCGGAACATGTTCCATACCTGTTGATAAACTGTGACTGACAGGACCAGTATGAATACGATGACTGCTATCCCCAGTATCGTCAGTAAGACGGACTGTATGGTCTTGGCCATGGAGTATTCATGGATAGTCTTGAGCCCGATGAGCATAAGGCACCCGGACCAGATCATGCCGACCAGGTGTATATAGCTGACCAAAGGATATTCTTCAAGGACCACCACGTTGCTCAGCGCTATATAGACGAAGGAGAGCAATATATAGGGCAGCAGGGCGTAAGCGGTCATGCACCAGATTTCCATGAAGAAGCCCTTGCCTTCCATGAGGGTGCACAAAAGGTAATTCGACAAAACCCACAGGAAGAACAAAAAGACCGTGGTGGCAAGGATTATGAGGACGTTGAGCTCCCGGGGATTGTTGTTGTTGAAGCCAAAGCCCAGGGACAGGTATTGGAATACCGCCACCAGGAAAAATAGAACAACTATCAGGATGGAAAGCGGGATCGAAAACTTCTTCTCCAGCTTGCAGGTCTCGAAGGTATCTATCGGGTGAGTCAGCGTCCTTAAGCCGTAAAGTGCTTTCCTTATGCCTTCCTTATAGTCCATACGAATCATGGCCTCCTTCTGCGGTTGCGACGGTTGATCATCACAGCCAGTCCAATAAGCAGCAATATGACTGCAATGAATATGACTGCAAAGTACCTGCGCAGGAAAATATTGCGCTGCTCCCTGAACGCCTTGAGGTAGCCGTCCTTGTCATTGGCGATTTTATAGTGCTTCATGGCGCCGATATAGTCTCCGGTCATGTAGAGCCCGTCCCCTATGCCCTTGTGGGCAAGCAGGTAGTTGTTGTTTAGCTCTACGACATCCCACCAGGGTTCTATGGCTTCCAGGTACTTGCCTTCATTGTAGAGCTTCAGGGCACGGTTCACCTTTTCACCAAAGGAAGTGAGCGCAAATGTCGTCACTGTGCCCATATCCGCATCCAGCACCAGGACCTGGCCGTCCAGGACATCCACGGCCACGGGCAGCTTGAAGGTGCCGACCTGGTCCCCGCCATAGCCGCCGAACACAGTCACAAGGTTGAACTCTGAATCATACTGGAACACCCGTCCCCTGGTCAGGTCCAGGGCATAGGTGAAATAGTTTTCATCCACGCAAACATCAATGAACTGGGTTATGATGCTCCGCCGGTCGTATATGCTTTCCAGGTCGCCGAACTTCCTTCCGGCCTTTATGATGTTTTCTCCCAAGGAATTGCGCTTGCTCAGGGTCTTTGTCACATCATTGTCCTGGGTGACCGTATATATGAACCCTTTGTCATCTATATCAAAGCTTTTGAATTCGATCGGCACATAATTGGACATGCCGCTTTTCTGTTCTGCGGACATTATGCTCTTCCAGAATAGGTCCCTGAGGAGCTGCAGGCTGAGCTTGACCTTGTTGCTGCCGTAAAACCGCTCAAATTCCCCGTCCTTGTTGAACACTACCGCCCCCTGGAACAAGCCCTTGACGATCACGTACAGGTTGTCGGAATCATCGCACAATACCTTGACAGGGGCAAACTTTATGTTCTGGGGATAGATTTCGCTCTCCGGTTTAGTCACCTCAGAGAGGATCTCGCCCTGCTGGTCAGCGAATATCACCCTGTCGTTGCCCGTATCGGCGACTACCAGGGTGCCGTCCTTTTTTACGAATATGGACGATGGGAGGTTTAGGGCCGTGGTCTCGCCGTTCCTTGTAAACTGGCTTATCTCTTTTATATAGTTGAGGTCCCGGTCAAGCATGATTATCCTGTTGTTGCCGCTGTCAAGCAGGTATACCTGGCCCGTGTGCTTGTCTACGAACAGGTCCTGGGGGTTTTTCAGCGGTGTGATCCCCAGGTCCGCATTAGTCAAAAGCCGTACCGGGGCATAGCCATTGAGCGAGTCCACCGAATGCCCGTAGCTGTCGTATATATATCCCCTGTAGGGTTCAGAAGCTGCCGCAGCACTGCCTGTGAAGGCTGCCAGCAAAAGTATGCATAGGATAGCTGCGATCCGTCTTTTCATATGCATTCTGATCATTCCTTTATTCCCGAATAGGCCATGGTTTCAATGATACGGCTCTGCGATACGATGAATATGGCTATGGGCACCAGCATGACCACTACAGCGACCGCAGCGGCAACGCCGGCCCTGGCCATGCCCGAGGCCGCCAGCTGGTTGAGCATGGTCGGCAGGGTCTTGAGCTGCTCTGAATAAATAAAGCCCGTATTTGCCCCGTTCCACACCGACTGGGTAGTGAATATGAGCAGGGTCAGGATAGCGGGACGCACGTTGGGCACTGCTATCTTCCACAGCATCTGGAAGTTGGTCGCGCCATCGATCCTCGCAGCTTCCAGCAGGCTGTCCGGGATCTGGACCATGAAGTTCTTGAGCAGGAATATGCCTATGGGCGCTGCCAGGGACGGCAGGATCAGGGCGTAGTAGGTGTTGATCATACCGCATTTTGCCATGATGATATACTGGGGGAAGGCCGTTACCGGTGCCGTAAACAGCAGGGAATAGGTAATGAAGTTGGAGATGGCGCGGTTCCCCTTAAAGCGCATCTTGGCCAGGGGGAAAGCCCCCATTGCGGCTATGATTATATGGCCTGCAGTGGATATGATAAGCACGATAATGCTGTTGAGGGCATACCGGCCTACCGGCACCCATGTGCCACCGATGGCCTGGGTCAGCATGTAGTAGTTTTCAAGCGTGGGATGCATCACAAAGAACCGGGGCGGGAAGGCGAATATTTCCTCCATGGGCTTGAGTGACTGCATTATGGCGTATACGAATGGCATTGCCATGAAGAGGCCGAACACCGTCAGCACGAGCACCATAACCATGTCGCCGCCAAAGCTGCGGCTTATCCGGCGCTTGTATATCTTTTTCCTAACCTTAGTCATCCTTTGTCACCGCCCGCAGTATATTTCTAAGTAAAAAGTTGGTGAACAGCATTATCGCAAACAGGAACACCGATATTGCCGAAGCGTAGCCCATTTCATACCTGAGGTTGCCCACGTCCATGATATGGGTGACGATCGTTGTGGCCGCATTGTCCGTTGAAGGGAAACCGGCCAGGGCAATTGCGATCTGGCTCACGCTGAAGGAAGCCCCAATCTGCATGACCGCGCCAAACTGAAGCTGTGGGCCCATGGAAGGCAGGGTTATATAGAAGAGCTCCTGCCACCTGTTGCGAATCCCATCGATGGCTCCGGCTTCATAAAGCTGCTTGTCGACATTCTGCAAGCCGGCGATAAAGGACAGGAAAGCCGTTCCCAGGCTCATCCAGATCTGCACCAGCATGATCACGGACAGGACATATTTCGGGTCGGTCAGAAACTGGATAGGCTTGTTTATAAGCCCCAGGTTGCGCAATACGCCGTTGATAAGCCCATAGGAGTCCCCTGAAAAGATGTAGGTCCACATTATATAAATGCTGCCGGAAATGGTCGGGACATAGAATATGAAGGTCAGGACCGACCGGACGCGCGGGGGCAGCTCATTTATCAGCCAGGCAAATATAAAACAGCTCATATAGCCTATCGGGCCTGTGATAACGGCAAACACGACGGTATTGCTCAGTGCTTTCAGGAATACATCGTCATCCAGAAACATCCTGACATAGTTTTTGACGCCCAGGAACTGCGGCATCTGGATCATGTCAAAATAGGTAAAGCCTAAAAATATGGATGATAATATGGGCAAAACTATGAAAAAGCTGAACAAAAGCAGGAAAGGAAGGAGCATAAGGTATGCATCCCTTGTGTCTCTTCTCTTGCCCTTGCTTAGGGCATACTTATATGCGGCTTGATGCATGGTCTCAATCCCCTTTCCTCTGCGATAATGCATATCTGCCCATTTCCTCACGCTTGCGCTTTATCTCCTCGTTTATATACCTGTTGTATATATGCAACGTATGACGTGGGTTTTCATAGTAGTATTGAACGCGCCTGAAAGCGTTGGTGAGGTTGCGGCTCACATAATAGGAGGCCGGTATCTGGGGCAGCTCCTCTACCCTTTCCCACTGCTCGATTATTATGTTTTTCAACTTCACGCTGGTCGGCAGAAGCTTGAAGGCCTCCTTGTTGGCGGTGGGATACCGCCCTATCACACCCAGCCGGGCTTCGATCAGGTTGCCGTAATCCGCCTGGGCCTTGTCCGAGGTGAACCAGTCAAGGAAAGTCCAGGCCGCTTCCTTATTCTTGCAGGTATGCATTATGATAGCCGCCTGCCCGCCTCCGCCGACGACGGTATTGTTGATCGTGCCGTCCTCAAGGACCGTCCCGGGCACCAGGGTCATTTCCCACAGGTTGCGTATCTCCGGTGCGGCAACATATAGCTGGGTGTAGAAGGTGTAATCAGCGATCGCCAGGGGCATTTCGCCTGTACGGAACCTGTTGTAAAGGTCATATGTCAGCGGCAGGCCGTACATGGAATAAAACTCCGTCCACTGGGTAAAGGCGTTGCTAGCCGCCGGGGTGTCGAATTCAGTCGCCGACAGGTCGTCATTGTAGTACCTGCCGCCGTTTTGATAAAGGAGGGTCGCAAATATGTCGGGCATACCTATGTTCATGTTCCTGCCCTGGATTATATTGATGAGCTTGTACAGGTCGTCCCATGTCCTTGGAGGTTCTATCCCAAGCTCGGCAAAGATGTCAGACCTATAGAAGAGCATGGGGAAGTGCTGGGTCAACGGGAGGGCATATACCCCGCCGTTATACTTGTAAGGCTCCATGGCCGACGGGTAAAACCGCTTCGAGACCTCTTCAAAGGAATCAAACTGCGACAGCTCGACCAGGGCACCGCGGGAGGCCAGGTTGACCGGGTCGCCGCTTCCTGCAAAGAGGGCTATATCGGGCCCGTTCTTGGCCAGGGTCGCCTCGATCAGCCCTGTCTGCACCAGGCTCACGTTGACATTGATCCGGTACTGGGAAGTAAACTGCTCGTCTATGAGCTGCTTTATGGTCTGGGCTTGGTCCCGCCCGGAAAAGACCCACACGTTGAGGCTGTCATTCTTGTCGTATACATCCCCGATCACGTTGTAATCGTGGACGAAGGAGCCAAGTATGGATGCTATCTGGTACCACAATGAGCTGAAGAAGGACCCGCCGGCCTTCCTGTCGGGGACATCCCTGCCCTGGAACACGATGTAGTCGATCTCAAGGGGCTGCCTGTTCAGGTTAAGCACCCAGCTGCTCACGGCGCTTATATTGGACCGGAAAAACTCCAAGGCCTTTGGTATGGTATCCGGTTTTTTCTGGAAATCCCTTATCTGGACCAGGAGGTCTTCTATAACGGCGGTTTCGCTGCCCTTTTCACCGGCAGCAACCATCGTGTCCAGCTCCGCCTGGAGCCTTTTCCGAGATGACTCAAGTACATCCATCAGGCCGGGCACGGATTTGACCAGGTCATAATCCCTGTATATATCAGGGGATGTCCCGGTTATCATGATGATCTCGCGGTACAGGGCGTTGAGGTCGTAAACGGCCTCCAGCACATTCCTGGCTATCTCCCCGTACTTACCGGTCGCGACTTCAAGCCTTAGAGTGTGGGTGCCTTTCTCCAGGTAGAACCAGTAGGGCTGGTCCTTCCCCCCTGCGGTCAGCATCTGCCACCTGATCGAAAAGGGCACGGCCAGGCTTTCAGCCTCTTCAAAGGGCACCTCTCCGTCGATGTACATCCGCCTTATGGTAGGCAGGCCATTTTTCAGGTTCTGCTTGCACCTGAGGTTCAGGCGGTAGTAGCCTGTTTCAGGCACGTCGAAGGAATATTCTATCCATTGCCCGGGCAATTGCCACTTGTCTCCGCCTATGGTGTTGAGCAGCATTTTGACCGGATCGTTCGGCTCTGTAGCCGCACTGCCCCTTTCATACAGGGGCGTTATGGAGGAGTCGGATTTGCGCAGCGGCTTTTCAGCGTCTATATAGATCTCCTTATCAGCTGCCTTATCCTGTTTGCCCTTATGCGCGTTCTCATACTCGGCATACCAGATGGACTCAGCAGGGCTTTTGAGTGTTATCTTAGATATCCTTATCCCCTTGCTGTACGCCCGGATGGTCAGCCTGTTCGTCCCTGCCCTAAATACAAACTCGTAAGGCTTGTTGTACAGCCCTTCGCTGTCTGCCAGGGGCGCACTGACCGGGGCGGTATCCGCCCTTTGGGCCGGCATCAGGTGGTTGCCCCTGCTGTCGGACCGAAACTCCAGGTCCATAACCCAGGGCACCCTGAGCATGAACTTGTCAGCCCCGTCAAAGGGCAATTCGTCATTTATCAGCACCGCCATTTCGGCAAACATGGTATTTTCCGCCGTGGCGTTGTACTCCAGGTATATGGCGTATTTTGAATCCCTGTCTACCGTGACCTCGTACACGATATCCGTGAATTCCTCAGCCCAGGTTATGCCCTTTTCTTCATCGGTCTCAACCGGGCCGGTAGCCTCAACATACGAGTCTGGCGCAATGCTTATCTCTCCCGCGCCCTTGGGCACGTCCCCGTTGTCGCTTATATACATCTCATAGGTGTAGCGTGAAAAAGCTGATCCGGATTTTTCAGCTGCCGCAAAGCTTTCCATGCCCTCTCCGGAGGCCCTGGCCTGGGCCAAAAGGACAAAGCATATGGAGAAAACCATCAGCCAGGCAGAGATCTTCCTTATCCTACGCATAGTTCATCTCCCGTTTCATCCTGCTCTACATTCATGCAGTTGCTTAAGTGCACTGCCGGTCCATCTATATGCCTTAAGGGATAGTCGCAGGTCATTTCAAAGGTGTTGTCCTTGAAAACAAGTCCGTGGGTATCCCGCGCATAGAGGACTGCCTTGTCCGTCAGTACGAAATGGTTGTTCAGGATGCTTATGTTGGTGTGGTAATACTTATTATCCGGGGATTCCTGTATCACCGGGTCGATGGATATGACCGCCCTGCCCCAGTGGATATACCTGCGGCAGTTGACGAATACATTGTCCCGGATGACCAGGTTGTTTACGCGTCCGGATTCGTACCAGTAGTTGGCGTCGCCTGCCACAAGGATCCCGGCGCCGCCCGGGCTTAGCTCACATTTTTCGATCAACACGTTGCCCCGGGTGCTGATCAGGAAGCCTCGCGCCCTGTTCTTGCCCACGACGCAGTTGACTATATGCACATCGGCTGAGGTCGTCGCATTTTCTGCCGCCATTCCCTTCATTACCTTTCCGGAGACCTCTGAGAACTCCGTCAGAAGGAGCCTATCGCCCAAAAGGCGGCAGTCTTTAACGACACCGTAAACGGTCGGCTGAAGGTTCCTGGTATCGGAAAACTCGACCCTGTCTCCACCGCGCAGGTATTTGATGCCGTACTGCTGGTGGTGATTGAGCCGAAGGACTACTAAATTTTCAGACAAGACTTCCTCTACCGTGGTGTAGATGCCATGTACATTAGTTGCGTCGTCCAACTGGCCTTCAAAGACGCAGTTTTGCATCCTTATTTTTCCCGAGCAGTTTACGAAATGAGTGGCATCAGCGCTGGCTGATACCATGAAACCGGAACCAGGCTGGGGCACCACTTTCAGCCCGTCGATGGTCAGATCTGCTGACAACTGGGCTATCAAGGCCATTGCGCTGGAACCGTATATATCCATGCTGCAAATATCTATATTACGGCTTTGGTTTATGAACACAGCCGGTGCATTCCGTTTTTCATGATCCAGCACCAGGACATTGCCTGGCCTGTGGATCTCATTTGAGCCTGTGAAAAGCTTCACCGTTCCCTTGTCCGTAAGGGCTGCGGTCACGTGCCGGGCATTACCGTAGTGGTCCCCGGTATCGTACTCAACGCAGCGGGTCTCGATGCTGTATTCCAGGTAGTTGTGTATCTCGCTGCTGGCCCAGTCGTGCCCGATTGCAGTAAAGCGGCTGTTTGCAATCGTAAAAGGGAATACTGAACTGTCGATTTCCAATTCAACCATGCCCGGCTCGCTGGATACGATCACGCCCTGGGTGAAAAAGGGGCGGGCCTGGCTTATTTTGAAATTTTTGATCTTTATATTTGATGATCCGTCTATGGCAAAGGCCGTTATCCTCCCATGCATGATAAGGTGCGACCCATTGCCGTCTATCGTTATATCCTTCTTCCCGATAAGGGGGAACAGGATCTGCTTGACTCCGGGGTCATTGTTGGATACTGCATAAAACTTCCGGTATGTCCTGTCAGGGTATACATGGTATATGCCTTCGGCCAGGTATAAATATGCGTCACTGTCTCCGGCCTCCATCAGGGAGCAGGCTACAGCTGTAGCTAAATCCGTTTCTGTGTCCTTCAGGTGATCATTTATGCAAATTTCTTTCATCAATGCCTCTCCTTAAGCCTGCGATATAAGTTGGTGGAGAGCGCACAGGAAGCGATCCACTTTCTATGCGCTCTCCGCAAATGCTTGTCTCTTAGTTGCCTGATTCGCCTTTGACGATAGCGTTGAACTCCTCAAGCCTGGATTCGATACGTTTGTCAAATATAGGCGCTACGCGCTCGACGATCTGTGACCATGTTTCATTCTTCAGGTCGGTCAGGCCGGTGTACCAGCCCTTGTCATACCAGCCCAGCCACAGGTTCAGGACCACCGGGTGCTTTTCATGGTCATTGGCGACTTCGTGCATGAGCTTGGCCTGCTCCAGGGGAATGCCGATCTCAAGGTATGAAGCGTATTTGCTCTCATCAGTCTCGTCGCCGTAGTCCTTGTTGTAGAACTCGCTTGCCTGGTAGCCGCACAGGGTCAGGTAGAGGGCAGCGCCTTCAGGATTCTTGGCCTTGTTGGCTATAAGGAAGCTCCAAAGCAAACCGGGCCTGTAGAATTTATCCGTCTTGGGATAGCGGGGGAAGGGCGCGACCTCGATCTTTCCCTCTTTCCAAAGGTCCTTGTAAGCCCCTGTTATCCGCCAGCTCATATCGGAAATCATTGCAACGCCGCCGGACAAAAAGCTCTGGTAGGCCTCATGGCTTGCAGAAGGGTCAAGCACGTTGTGCAGGCTTGGCCCCATGTCGCGGA
>JAKORJ010000138.1 GCA_029777885.1 Bacillota bacterium
GCCAGGCAGTTGGTTGTGCAGGATGCGTTGGAAACAACGTTCATATCCTTTGTGTATTTGTCATGGTTTACGCCCATAACGAACATCGGAGCATCCTTTGAAGGAGCTGAGATAACGACTTTCTTGGCGCCGCCTTTGAAGTGGGCTGAAGCCTTGTCAGTGGTCGTGAAAACGCCTGTTGACTCAACTATGTACTCTGCGCCGCATTCGCTCCACGGGATCTCCTCCGGGTTCATGAACGCATATGTGCTAATTGCCCTGCCGTTTACGACCAGTTTGCCGTTTTCGACCTTTATGTCGCCCTTGAACTGACCGTGCACTGAGTCATACTTCAGCATATATGCCATATAATCCAAATCGATGAAGGGGTCGTTTATGCCTACCACTTCAACATCCGGATTGTTGAGGGATGCACGAAATACCAAACGGCCGATCCGGCCAAAACCGTTGATACCAATTTTGACTTTCATTGCTTATCCTCCTGTCTTGTTAATTTCTTTGATTATTTTATAACACTTTTATTTTATTTACAAGTCGCAGTTCAGAATTTGTTAAATTTATAACAAGTTTTTAAGCCCATCTGTCGCAACTAAACAACAAATCGTTAAGGACGGTCCCTCAGCCGTATAAGGCCTCGTACAAAATATCTTTTTCCTCAACGGTCAGGACCTTGGAGAGGTCCATCATAATGATCAGCCTGCCCCTGTCCCTTACAACGCCGGTCAGGTACTCCTTGCCGATCTTGGTCATCTCAGGGAGCTCACCCAGGGTCTCCGTGGCTATGCGGTTTATGCCGACTATCTCATCCACCATGAAAGCCACATTACCAATGCTCACATCGGATACCACCAGCCTGGCCTCCTCGTTATACGGGGTGCTGCCTAGCCTGAACCGCTTTTTGAGGTCCAGCACAGGTACGATGTAACCGCGGTAATCGATCACGCCTTCGATGAACTCCGGGTTGGAAGGTACCCTTGTCGGCTCTTCTGGCATTATTATCTCCCTGATGGTGTCGATTTCAGCCCCGTACAGCTCATCCTCCAGCCGAAAGAGCAAATAATGCTTATTCACACAAACCCCCGCCTTTCGCCTTTTTTCCCTTAATCTTATCCTGCCCGTATGGATCATATCATATATTATCATATTTTATAAGCAAAACCAATATAAACCTTAGGACATGGTCAGATAGGAATGGATGAACATATCAAGTTCGCCGTCCATTACAGCCTGTATGTTGCCCGTCTCGCAGCCGGTGCGGTGATCCTTCACCATATTGTAGGGATGGAACACATAGGACCTGATCTGGCTCCCCCACTCGATCTTTTTCATCTCTCCTTTAAGGTCGGAGATCTTCTCCTGGGCCTCCCTTTCCTTCAACTCCAGCAGCTTGGCCTTGAGCATTTTCATCGCCGTTTCCCGGTTCTGTATCTGGGACCTCTCGTTCTGGCAGGTGACTACGATCCCCGTCTCCAGGTGGGTTATCCTTACAGCGGATTCGGTCTTATTAACATGCTGACCTCCTGCGCCGCTCGAACGGAACACATCCACCCTAATGTCCTCCGGCCTTATTTCGATCGTAATGTCGTCATCCAACTCCGGCATGACGTCAACGGAAGCAAAGGAGGTATGCCTCCGGCCCGATGCGTCAAAGGGCGATATCCTGACCAGGCGATGGACCCCCTTTTCGGCCTTCAGATAACCGTATGCGTTTTCACCTATCACGTGGAGAGTGACGCTTTTTACTCCCGCCTCCTCCCCGGCGAGGAAGTCCAGGGTTTTTACCTCGTAGCCCTTTTTCTCGCACCATCGCGTGTACATGCGCAAGAGCATCGATACCCAGTCCATGGACTCGGTGCCGCCTGCGCCCGCATGCAGCGAAATGATGGCATTATTGCTGTCATAGGGCCCTTTCAGCAGGGTTTCAAGCTGCATTGCCTCCAGGTCCTTTTCCAGCTTGTCGACTCCGCTGAGCACCTCGTCCTTGACAGACAGATCCTGCATCTCAAGCCCAAGCTGGATCAAAACCTCGGTATCTTCCAGCCTGGTCTTGAAGCCGTTGTATTTGTTCACCTTGCTTTTAAGCGATTTGAGCTCCTGGTTTATCTTCTGGGACTTCTCCAAATCGTTCCAAAACTCGGGTGCGTTCATCTGATCCTCAAGCTCTTCTATCCTAATTAGACAGCCCGGGATGTCAAAGTGAATCACCCAGCTTGACAAACTCTTCCCTCACTGCAAGCAGCCTCTGCCTTGCCTGCTCCAGTTCCAGCATAATATCACTGCCTTTCTGTATATATATTCTCTATTCGTTGGCTCCGCAGCACTTCTTGTATTTTTTCCCGCTGCCACATGGGCAGGGGTCGTTTCTGCCGATCTTGACTCCCTTGACCACAGGTTTCCTTTCCGGAGCTTCCCCGCCATGAGAGGCTTCAGTGGGTTCAGCCACCCTTTCCCGCTTGGGCATGTTCTGCTGGACCCTGATATGGTAAAGGAGCCTTACTACTTCCTCCTGGATGCTATGGATCATTTCCTCGAACATCTCATAGCCCTCAAACTTGTACTCAATGACCGGATCACGCTGACCGTAAGCCCTCAGGCCAATGCCCTGGCGGAGCTGGTCCATGGCATCGATGTGGTCCATCCATTTTTGGTCAACGACCTTCAGGGTGATTATGCGCTCGACCTCGCGCATATTCTCTTCCCCGTTTACTGCCTCCTGCTCCTTGTAGGCAGCCTCGGCATAGTCCAGCAGGCGCTTTTTCAGCTCAGCGGCGCCTATAGTCAGTATCTCGTCTTCAGTCAGGACAAAGGTGCCGGGCTTTATGAAGATCCGTTCCAGGTAATCTATAAGCCCTTTTAAATCCCACTCCGAGCGGTGGATCTGGCTGCCGGCATATATTTCTATGGCTTTATCCACAAGGGTCGATACCATATCCATGATGCTGCTGCGCAGGTTTTCTCCCTCAAGCACCATGCGGCGCTGTGAATAGATGACCTCTCGCTGCTTGTTCATGACATCGTCATACTGCAGCACATGCTTACGAATATTGAAGTTGCGGCCTTCAACTCGCTTTTGGGCCTGCTCGATCTGCTTGGACAAAAGCCCGTATTCGATAGGCTGGTCCTCGTCCAGGCCCATCACCTCGACTATCGATTTGACCTTGTCGGATCCGAACAGCCGCATCAGGTCGTCCTCGAGGGAAATATAGAACCTTGAGGAGCCCGGGTCCCCCTGGCGGCCGGCACGGCCCCTGAGCTGGTTGTCTATGCGGCGGCTCTCGTGGCGTTCGGTGCCTATGATGTGGAGCCCACCCAGCTTGACGACCTGTTCCCGCTCCCGGGAGGTCACCTCATCGTATTTTTTGTAAAGCTCCCTGTATACCCTGCGGGCCTCTAGTATATCCGGATCGTAGGTCTCATCCAGGCTGGTGGCGGCATATAGCAGGTCATCGCTAAAGCCCATGCCGCGCATCTCCTTTTTGGCAAGGAATTCAGGGTTGCCTCCCAGGATGATATCCGTACCGCGGCCGGCCATGTTGGTGGCTATGGTAACGGCATTGAGCCTGCCTGCCTGGGCTACGATCTCGGCTTCCTTTTCATGGTATTTGGCATTCAGCACCTCATGGGGCACGCCCCTTCGCTTGAGCATCTCGCTCAGGAGCTCGGATATTTCTATTGAAATGGTGCCGACCAGGGTCGGCTGCCCTACGGCATAACGCTGGTATATCTCCTCGATTATGGCGCGGTACTTGGCCTTCTTCGTAACGAAGACAATGTCGTTGTAATCCTTGCGGATCATGGGCTTGTTGGTAGGTATAACGACAACGTCCAGCCCGTATATGGCCTTGAACTCATCCTCCTCGGTCTTGGCCGTACCCGTCATGCCCGAGAGCTTTTTATACATCCTGAAATAGTTTTGGAATGTGATGGTGGCAAGGGTCTTGGACTCCCGCTGCACCTTGACGTTCTCCTTGGCCTCTATGGCCTGGTGCAGGCCGTCGCTGTACCGCCTGCCGAACATCAGACGCCCGGTGAATTCATCAACGATGATGACCTGGTTGTCCTTGACCACATAATCCCTGTCCCTGACCATGAGTGCACGGGCTTTCAGGGCTTGGTTGATATGGTGGGCCAGCTCTGCATTTGCAGGATCCGCCAGGTTTTCCACCTTGAAATATTCCTCGGCCTTTGCCACGCCCTCTTCGGTGAGGTTTACCGTCCGCGCCTTCTCGTCCACCTCATAGTCCTGATCCTTCTTCAGGCGGACCACGAAATTATCAGCCCGCGTATACATTTCAGTGGACTTTTGACCGATCCCGGATATGATGAGAGGAGTCCTGGCCTCGTCTATGAGTATTGAGTCGACCTCGTCCACTATGGCGAAGTTGAGCTCCCGCTGCACCATCTCTTCCTTGTATATGACCATATTGTCCCGCAGGTAATCAAAGCCGAATTCATTGTTGGTCCCGTAGGTGATGTCTGCACTGTAGGCCTCCCGCCGCTCCGCGGTGTTGAGGCCGTGGACGATGAGCCCTACCTTAAGGCCAAGGAAGGAATATATCCTGCCCATCCACTCACTGTGGTAGCGGGCCAGGTAATCATTGACCGTGACTATGTGCACACCCTTACCGGTCAGGGCATTCAAATACGCAGGTAATGTGGCGACCAGGGTCTTGCCCTCGCCTGTCTTCATCTCTGCTATGCGCCCCTGATGCAGCACTATGCCGCCCAGGAGCTGAACAGGATAGTGGCGCTGCCCTATCACCCTGACGGCCGCCTCCCGCACCACTGCAAAAGCTTCTGGCAGCAGGTCGTCAAGGGTCTCGCCCTTTCCCAGCCTTTCCTTGAACTCACCGGTCTTGGCCTTGAGCTGGGCATCAGTCAGCGCTTTCATCGACGGCTCCAATGCCTCGATCATTTCTACAGTCTTCATTAGGCGCTTTACTTCGCGCTCATTGCTGTCACCAAACAGCTTTGTAATCAAGCTCATACTGCTTCTCTCCTACTTTACTGATCATTCTATTCTAACATTATTGCCTGCTTATTACAAGGACAGGGACGCAGAGGCACAAAAAAAAGGAGCTTTGAGCTCCCTTTTTATATATAAGCTACATGTATTCCGGCTCTATCAGCCCGTAGTTTCCGTCCTTCCTCCTGTACAGCACATTGACCTCATCGGTTTCTGCATTGGTGAATACGAAAAAGCTGTGGCCTATCAAATCCATCTGGAGCATGGCTTCCTCTGTGGACATGGGCTTTAATGCAAACCGCTTGGTTTTGACTATCTTGGGCTCGGTATAATCATCAAAATTGATTTCGTCGCTGAAGAGGGGCTTTTCCTTGAATGCGCCTTGCTTGATGCTTTTATCAAGCTTTGTCTTGTGCTTATGTATCTGGCGTTCCAGCTTGTCAAGCACCTGGTCGATCGAAGCATACATATCGTCGGTCGCTTCCTCGCCCCTGAGCAGGTTGCCATTGAAGGGGATCGTCACTTCCACGATGTGGCGGTTCTTTTCTACCGAGAGGGTGACCTGGACTTCCACATCCGGCCCGAAGTACCTTTTCAGCTTCCCGACCTTCTTGTTTACCTGTTCCCTGAGAGCATCGGTGATGGGTATGTTCTTTCCGCTCAAAATGATGTTCATCCGAACAGCTCCTTTCGTTCTTCATTGCTAATAAATTCTAGGCGATAAAACCAATTCCTCCATAAGAACAGTTTGGCTCGTCTTATTATATTAATACCCCGTGAACGAAGGCTGAAACTATTCCAACGTTAGTATGCTCAATTTCACTGCTATTATTTTCATGGATTGGCAGCATCGCTCCTATTCGATTATGGTTATGAACCGGAGCTTGGGCAGGTCTTCAACCTGCTCGGATGTTAATACCTTATGCTCTGTCACAAGCCATTTATTACCGGATTTTATCATTCGGACATAGCTGTAAAATGATACATCCCCGCTTTTATGCAAAAAGTACAGGGTAGCGCTCCCATCTTCATTGCTATAGGTCCTTTCACTGAGCTTGAGGCTGTAGTGCCCCTGACCCATCTCCTCCATTGCAGCGCCTGGGTCTATAGTCAAGCCTTCTGCGGCGATCCCCTGGGCATTCATATTGGCCTTATACTCCTCCAGGTCCAGCTCACCAATCAGGTGCTGCTGGAACAGGACACCAGCCCTTTCAGCCACCAAGGGCGCCTGATATCCTATCGTAAAATTGTAGTGATAAACGACCAGGCAGACCATGAGGAGAGCTACGCCGGCAAACAGGATGATCTGCCTTACAAGCTGGCTTTTATTTAGTTTTTTCTTTTTCAATATGCCCAGAAGCGCTTTGATATTGTACGCTGTCCAGGGTAGCAGCAGAAATAAGCCTATCAGCATGTATACGATTTTAGCAGACTGCATATTGGCCTCCTTACAGCACCTTGCTCAAAAATGACCTGGTGCGCGGGTTCTGTGGGTTTCTGAAAAGCTCCTCAGGCGTGTTTTCTTCCACTATTAGCCCTTCGTCCATAAACAGGATCCTGTCCCCGACTTCGCGGGCAAAGCCCATCTCATGGGTTACGACCACCATCGTCATGCCCTCAAGGGCAAGCTGCTTCATAACGTTCAAAACCTCCCCGACCATCTCCGGATCCAGGGCGGATGTGGGCTCGTCAAAGAGCATAATTTCCGGGTCCATGGCCAGCGCCCTTGCAATGGCTACCCTCTGCTTCTGGCCCCCAGACAGCTTATTGGGATAGGCATTGTCCTTGTCCGGCAGCCCGACCTTGCGCAGCAGCTCCACAGCCTTCTCCTTGGCCTGCTCCTTGGGCATGCCCTTGACCTTGATCGGCGCTAAGGTTATATTGTCCATCACGGTCATATGGGGGAACAGGTTGAACTGCTGGAACACCATGCCCACCTTCTGCCGCAGCTTGTCTATCTGTTTTTTATGCTCCAATAGGGATATACCGTCAATGATAATCTCGCCGCTCGAAGGCTCCTCCAATAGGTTCAGGCACCTTAGAAAGGTACTTTTCCCGGAACCGCTGGGGCCGATTATGCAGACCACCTCTCCCTTGGTGATCTCGTTGTTTATGCCTTTTAACACTTCGTTGCCGCCAAAATCCTTGTGAAGATCCACAACCTTAATCACTCTGGCGCATCCTCCTTTCAACCTTGCCCAGGATCTGGGTGAACAGCAGGGTCATGTAGAAATATATGAGGGCTATGACTATATATGGTGTATAGTTGGAGAAGGTGCGCCCCCTGACTATCTCGGCACCTCGCATAAGGTCATCCAGGCCTATGAAGCCGGCTATGGCCGTTTCCTTCCACAGGGTTATGACCTCGTTGCCCATGGCGGGCAAGATGTTCTTGATTGCCTGGGGGATGATTATATAAGTCATTGACTTGCCATATGACAGCCCCAGGGACCGGGCAGCCTCCATCTGGCCCTTGTCCACGGCCTGTATGCCAGCGCGGATAAGCTCGGCCACATAGGCGCCGCTGTTTATGCCAAAAGCTATGGATGCTACTGTGACCCTCGGCAGGCTGGTCTGGGCCAATACCGCATAGTATATGATCAGGAGCTGCACCACCGCAGGGGTGCCCCTTATGATATCGATATACTTGGTGGCTATATAATTGAGCGGCTTATTGTGGGTAAGCCTGGCC
>JAKORJ010000002.1 GCA_029777885.1 Bacillota bacterium
AGGGTCCATAGCGTTATGCATATGCTTGCCCCGCTTCTCGGGATCCTGTTCATAGTCCCCTGCCTGGCGTTCTGGAGGATCGGGATAAGGCACTACAAATCCACCGGCTCCTGATAAAGCTTTTATAAACCTCGTACCGACGGCTTCCTCCTTATCTACCGGCTCATTATGGTTTACGATGATGTTTTTTAACATTTTATTTTATAAAGTAAAGGGGGCAAACTTATATGACCTCACGGGAGCGTTTACAGTGTGTGTTAAAGGGCGGCATACCCGACCATGTGCCCGTGGCGCCGGATACATCCAATATGATCCCCGCCAGGCTGACCGGCAAGCCCTTCTGGGATCTGTACCTATACCAGGATCCTCCCATATGGAAGGCCTATATCGACTGTGTCAAGCATTTCGGATTTGACTCCCTGATGGACGGTTATGTCCAGATCCTCTTCGATGAGCTCGGCGAGATCGATCATGAATGGACCGAAGCAATAGTATACAGGTCTCCCGACAGGATAATAACCCAAAAATACAGGACCGTCGGAGGCAAAAAGGAATGGGCCGGGTGGGTCACAGTCTACTACAGGGACAATCCACCTACGGAGGGCTTGAGCCCCAATGCTGTCGGGCTGCCGATGACACCCGACAAGTGGGAGCCGGTCATCGGCCGCAGGGAGTGGCCCCAGGGCGAAGAACTGCTTAAGCTCGTAAAGTCCGAGCTCGGGGACCATGGCCTGGTCGGCGTTTGGTGCGGCACCAGCAAGCTAATCAACTCAGAGGCAGAAATCTATGACTATTTTGATAATCCCCACATATACATTGAAAAAAGGGATCGCTTGCTGGATCACTATAAACGCAGGTTTGAAAAGCTCATGTCCCTTGAATGCAAGCCTGACTTTATCTGCACCGGAGGCTCCGGCACCCTGATCCATCAGACACCCGAAATGTTCCGCCTCCTTGCCCTGCCCATCGTCAAGGAAATCACAGCACTTGGAAAAAAATATAACATCCCGACCCATATACATTCCTGCGGGCCGGAGAAGGAGCTCGTGAAAATAGCCGCCGAAGAAACGGACCTGACCGTCATAGACCCCCTTGAGGCCCCACCCATGGGGGACTGCGACCTCCGTGAGCTTAAAAGGCTTTATGGGAGCAGGCTGGTGCTGAAGGGCAACCTCCATACCACCAACGTGATGCCCAGGGGCAGCGTCAGGGATGTTATTGATGCGTGTAAACGCGCCATTGATGATGCAGCAGAGGGCGGGCGCTTTATACTTTCCACGGGCGACCAGTGCGGCAGGGACACACCCGATGAAAATCTATTTGCAATGATCGAAACAGCCAGGACACATGGCAAATATTGAGCACACCCTGGCAGGCATCCGGCCTGAACAGCCTGATGAGCATGTTTATCAATTTATGGGAGTTGATAGTTATGTTGTCTAAAGAGATGTTTGAGAAAACGCGCAGCTGGATGTACCGCAACGCAAGGCCCCTGGACCTGGCCAGGTGGCAGTACCATTTTGAGGGCGGCAGCCAGGATAGGGTATTGGAAGCCCTGTCAGCCTATCAAAACGCTGACGGGGGATTCGCCCATGCCCTTGAGCCGGACTCCTGGAACCCCAATTCATCCCCTATCCAGACATGGGCGGCGACAGAGATCCTCAGGGAGATCAGCTTCACCGACCGGGATCACCCCATCATAAAAGGTATCCTTTTGTACTTAGGCAGCGGGGCGGATTTTGACGGGCAGGTATGGAACTGCGTGGTCGAGACCAATAACGAATATCCCCATGCCCCCTGGTGGCATGCAGACAAGAATGGCAGCCAACACGACAAGTACAATCCTACGGCCTGCCTGGCAGGCTTTGTGCTGTACTTCTCAGACCCTGATTCTGATATCCATAGGAAATGTAAGACAATAGCCGCTGTTCTGGCCGAGAGCTACGTGAACGGCGATATGCTCGACGATATGCATGCAGTGAGCTGCCTGATCAGGCTGATGGAATACAGCTACGACTCGGGCATAACGAGCCTGTTTTACTCCCATATACTGAGGCACAAGCTCATCAAGCAGGTCAGGGCGCTTATAACAACGGATACAGATCTTTGGAAGACCAGCTATGTATGCAAGCCCTCACAATTTATCAACTCCCGGGACAGCATATTCTACCCGGACAACAAGGATATAGCCGAACAGGAGGCTGATTTCATCATAAGCTCCATAAGCCCGGAAGGGATATGGGATGTGACCTGGAGCTGGAGCGACTATCCCGATGCATGGGCGATCAGCAGGAACTGGTGGAAGGGGCATATAGCGGTCAATAATATGCTGTATCTGAAGAACTTTGGAAGGCTGGCTGATATTGTGTAGGCTACTTATAGCTGAGTGCCAATATAGTGGCGGCAAGTTTGTTATATTCCGGAATTAACGTTTCAAAAGCAAGAGCCTGTAAAACTCGCTCCAGTGCGCCTCAAACTCGCATTCGCTCGAACAATGAGGCGCATTTTCTTTCGCTTCGTTAACAGGCTCTAGGCTTTTTTCACTAGATTCC
>JAKORJ010000139.1 GCA_029777885.1 Bacillota bacterium
GGATGAGTCGGATTTGCGCAGCGGTTTTTCCGCATCAATATAGATCTCCTGATCGCCTGCATTATCCTGCCTGCCCTTGTGTGCGCCCTCATACTCGGCATACGAAAGGGGCTCTGCAGGGTTTTTCAGCGTTATCTTAGATATCCTGATCCCCTTGCTGTACGCCCGGATGGTCAGCTTGTTGGTCCCTGCCTTCAAAACGAACTCATAGGGCTTGTTGTACAGCCCTTCGCTGTCTGTAAGGGGCGCAATGACCGGGGCGGAGTCTGCCCTTTGGGCCGGCATCAGGTGGTTTCCCCTGCTGTCGGAGCGGAACTCAAGGTCCATGACCCAGGGCACTCTGAGGACGAGCTTGTCAGCCCCGTCAAAGGGCAATCGGCCGTTTATCAGCACAGCCATCTCGGCAAACATGGTGTTTTCCGCAGTGGCGTTGTACTCCATGTATATGGCGTATTTGGAATCCTTGTCCACCGTGACCTCATACACGATATCCGTGGACTCCTCGGCCCAGGTTATGCCCCTTTCTCCATCCGCCTCGACCGGGCCAGAAGCCTCGACATATGAATCAGGCGCAATGCTTATCTCTCCTGCGCCCCTGGGCACAGCCCTGTTGTCGCTTGTATACATCTCATAGGTGTAGCGCGAAAAGCCTGATTGAGGCCTTTCAACTGCTGCAAGGTTTTCCATGCCCTCTCCGGATGCCTCGATACGGGGCAAGAAGACAAAGCATATGGAAAAAACGATTAGCCAGGCAGAGAGCTTACTTATCCTACGCATAGTTCATCTCCCGTTTCATCCCGCTCTACATTACTGCAGTTGCTCAAGTGCACTGCCGGTCCATCTATTAGCCTCAAGGGATAATCACAGGTCATCTCAAAGGTGTTTTCCTTGAAAACAAGTCCGTGGGTATCCCGTGCAAAGAGCACTGCCTTGTCCGTCAGCACGAAATGGTTGTTCAGGATGCTGATGTTGGTGTGGTAATATTCATTGTCCGCGGATTCCTGTATCACGGGGTCGATTGATATGACC
>JAKORJ010000140.1 GCA_029777885.1 Bacillota bacterium
CCTCACCATTTCTGCGCCTGTATTTTTGCCACAGGCGCTTCCCTGGCTGGTATGCACATGGGTATCATACATGTATGCTGCTGAATTCATTGTTTTAAATGGAATCACTGCTTGATTCACCCCATCTGATATATATGGCAACTGATGATCAGCCTACAAAAGTATATACCCATATCCACTTGTATGCAACAAGGTCATATAATAAAAGCCTGCCTGTATACAGGCAGACTTTTGCTAGCACTGTTGAGTTTTAGGATATCTTATTGCTGTTTGTTCTTGCCGGTGTATATGAACACCGCATCCCTCAGGAATTTGGCAAGTCCAGGCTGATCCTTGTCATAGTATTGGGTGAATCTTTCGTCATCTACATACATTTGGGCAAGTCCGGCATGGGCTTCCTCTGAATAGGAAGGCCAGGTAAACGTGAGCCAGCGGCGATGCAGATCCGCTGCTTTCTGGGCTTCTTCGCCTGCCGGATCCCCTGTCGCAAAAGCTCTCTTCAAGGTTTCCATGAGCTCTTCTCCGAGCTTGCAGAATTGCTCGTATTGATCCTTTGTCATGTTCATGAATTTCTCATTTGAGCGTTTTACAGCTTCTTCGCCGTATTTTTCCCTGATTTCCTTGCCATATTTCTCTTCGTTTTCCTGTATGAGCTGCTTCTTAAAGCCCTCAAACTTCTCTTTATCAGTCATTGTCAATCTTCCCTCCGTTTCAGCAATGGTTTTTTCTACGTTTTTGATGAGCAGGTCCAGCTGCTGCCTCTTGCTGATCAGCTTTTCGCGATGCTCCTTCAAGGCCTTTGCTTTATTGTAGTCAGGTGCATCAAGGATCTTCTTGATCTCATCAAGAGGTATGCCAAACTCCCGATAAAATAAGATCTGCTGCAGGGTATCGACCTCTTTCCTGCCGTATATACGGTATCCTGATGAGTTGATCCTGGCCGGCTTCAAAAGGCCGATCTCATCGTAGTACCTTAAGGTCCTTGCGCTGACACCAGCAAGCCTGCTCAGCTTTTGCACTGTATATTCCACCAGACTCACCCCTTGTCAGTATGTTAAACCTTTACGTTGCGTCAATGTCAATAACAAGTTTATTTGATTTTTTGGTGGCCGTTTTCCGATAGGGCAGCAGCGATCGTCTCATCTGCTTCCATCAGGCTCTTCTTATACTCCTCCCAGTCCTCGATTCGGTCTATGCTTTTCCCAAACAGGATCTTTTCCATGCTTTTTCTGATTTCATTGGCATATCTGTACTTGCTGTTGTTAGGATCATCCCTGATCAAATCAAGGGTAAGGATAAGGCTGTGCAGGGCCTGGTCCCTGCTGAAGGGCTTTTGCGCCGGGTCAACTTCAGAGGGCATCTGCAACTTAGATATATTTCCGTCTATGCAGGATTTGACAATGGATTTGGTATAGCCGACTATGCAATCGTTCCCTTCACATCTGCCGCAATTTTCTTCACCCAGGCAAATGCAATCCATGTCATGACTTATTCGGTTGTAGTAATCATAAAGCTCCCTGGAAGCTCTCCTGAAAGCGGTTTCATGGCCTGATCTCAGTTTTACGATGACCGGCTTTGCTAAGATCAGAAAGGCAGCTAGCAGGAAAGCTGCGAACAGGGCTATATATTGAGCCTTCAGGAATCTCGCTGGCAGGCTGTTGTACAGCTTCGTTATGCCGAAAAACAGGAAGACCGCCGATGCTATGAGCTTTATTGCCAGATCAGGCAGCTTGTCGCCCAGCTTTCTACCCACAAATATACCCAGGCCTCCGGTAACGACCATGCCCAGCACTGTCCCGGCCAATATCGCGATCGGGGCCTTGGCATCCGCAGCCATGGTTATAGCAGTCAGCTGGGTCTTGTCGCCCAGCTCCCCGATAAAAAAAGCCAGGGCAACCGTTATGACCGGGCCCAGCTTGCTCATGCTCTTATGCTTTTCATCTGATTCATCTTCAGCTTTAAGCGTCCATAAGGCAAATCCTACAAAGGCAAAACCGGCTATTACCTGGAGGGTGGCTACCGGTATGAGCCTGGACAAGTAGCTCCCCAGGAGTACGGCCAGGCCGTGATTCAAAAATGCTCCTATGAATATGCCAAGGAGCACCTTTTTGACAGCATACCTGGTAGCAAATGCCATGGCCAGTATCTGGGTCTTGTCCCCCATTTCAGCAACAAATATCAGCATAAATGCTTTTATAAATTCTTCCACGTAACTTCCCTTCATTTCTATCATCATCGGCTCGATATCGAGTCAGAAAGTATCATTCAATTTTACCATATTAGCATCATGCGTACAAGGACAGGCTACATCAAAGGAAACTCTCTCACCAGGTATTAATTTGGCAGACGAAATGCTATAATATTACAAAATCATCGGAGGAATTCGAATGCTTGCGAAGAACATTGCAAATAAGATGAACGGCTCGTCCTGGATCCGGGATATGTTCGAACAGGGAGAAAAGCTAAAGCAAATATACGGAACTGATAATGTCTATGATTTCTCACTTGGCAACCCCGACCTTGAGCCCCCAGAGGGCGTAAAAAAGGCCTTGAGAAGCCTGGTGGACAGCAAGCTGTCCGGCATGCACAAGTATATGAGCAATGCAGGCCTAATGAGCGTGCGGGAAAAGATAGCGGTGCATATCAATGCAACCACCGGCCTTGACCTGAGAGCTGAACATATAGTCATGTCCTGCGGGGCTGCAGGCGGGCTGAACGTCGTACTGAAAGCCATATTGGATCCCTGCGATGAGGTCGTGATTTTTGCCCCTTATTTCCCGGAATACATGCACTATATTGAAAACCACGGCGGTGTGCCGGTGATATCACCCTGCGATCCAACCACATTCCTGCCCGATCCTGGTTACCTGGAAAAACGACTCAGTCCGAGGACAAAGGCTATTATCCTTAATACTCCCAACAATCCCACCGGGGTCGTGTATGATGAAAGAACACTCATAGACATTGCTGACCTGCTAAAAGTCAAGGAGCGTCAGTATGGCTCAAGGATCCTGGTAATTTCCGATGAGCCTTATGCGAGCATAGTATTTGACAATACTGAAGTGCCAAGCATCATGAAAATCTTTGAAAACTCGGTGACTGTCACTTCATGCAGCAAATCCATTGCACTGCCCGGTGAGCGTATAGGCTGGATCTCAGTCAACCCTTCTATGGAAGGAGCCTCGCTCCTGGTGGGCGGGCTTATCTTTTCAACAAGGTCACTGGGTTTCGTCAATGCTCCTGCCCTGTTTCAAAGGGTAGTGGCAGAAGCCCTGGAGGAGAATGTAGATCCGAATATCTATAAAGAGCGGAGAGATATCCTTTACAATCAGCTCACCAGACTGGGCTACGAGTGTGTAAAGCCCCAGGGCGCCTTTTACCTCTTCCCCAAGTCACCCCTGGAGGATGATATTGCATTCGTGAGGCGAGCGGCTGATTACAATATACTGGTCGTGCCGGGCACGGCCTTTGGCTGCCCCGGGCATTTTAGGATCGCTTACTGCGTCTCCTTGACAACGATTGATAACTCACTGCCTGCTTTCAAGGCCTTGATCGAGGACTGCAGGCGGTTACAGGGTATATAAACCTTTATCGAACAAGCTCCAGGGATAAGCATCAGGCGGATCTGCTGTTAATTCCAGGGGCTCCTTCCTGGTTGGGTGCTCAAGCCTAAGTTTGTAAGCCCACAAGGCTATGGGGCAACTGGACATATTTCTATCATCAAGCCCGTACAATCGGTCACCATATAAGGGATGGCCAATTGCCTGGAGCTGGACCCGAATCTGGTGAGGCCTACCGGTATGGAGCCTGACCCTAATCAGTGACAACCGGTCTGAGACTGCCAAAAGCTCATAATCCAGGATGGCTTCCATGGAGCCTTCGGTCCGGCTGTCGACGACATAAACCTTGTTGTCGACCTTGACTTTTTTCAAGTGGTGAACGAGTGTATCCCGCTGCTTCAATCCGGTGCCCCGGACCACAGCCAGGTAATGCTTTTCAAAGCTCCTGCTGCGGATCTGTTCCGACAATCTTGAAGCGGCCTTTGAAGTCCGTGCGAAGACCATGATCCCTCCTACCGGCCGGTCAAGCCGGTGGACCAGGCCAAGGAAGACGTTGCCGGGCTTTTGGTATTTTTCCTTTATATAGCCCTTCAGCAGGGTCAGCATGTCAGCATCGCCTGTATGGTCAGCTTGTGATAAAATGTTTGGAGGCTTTACTGCAGCAAGCAGATGATTGTCTTCATAAATGATCTTTATTTTATCCAGGTATACGTCATCCAATTTAATTATCCTCACCGTAAAGATTTAAGATTGACAGCCTTGTGTAGCTGGTATAGCATTATCAGGTAAGCTTTACAGGTTCGCAGGTTTTTATGCCCGTAATAAAGGGTACCTAATTATTAAACTGCCCAAAAAGGAGGAGATCCATATGACAAAGGTGACTGCCCAATGGAAGGATGGCTATGCTTTTGAATCCGCTATAGACAATCATAAGATAATCACGGATACCACCCTTGAGACCGGAGGGACCGACCTGGGCCCCAGCCCCAAAAAGCTCCTGCTTGCCGGATTGATCGGCTGCACGGGGATAGATGTCGTGTCCATACTTAAAAAGATGAAGGTCGAGCCCGAAGCACTGGCTATCGAAGCAGAAGCCGAAAGCTCCAATGAGCATCCAAAGGTATACACCTCTATAAAGCTGACATTCACGTTCACCGGCGAAAACCTGCCCATCGACAAGCTGGAGAAAGCAGTATCCCTGTCTCAGGAGAAATACTGCGGCGTTGCAGCCATGCTCAAAAAAACGGCCCCTATCGAGTACGAGGTGGTTGTACAGGATAGGAATGCATGATATAAGGCCGGCTTAAGCCGGCTGTTATGCATCTCCCCTACTGGCGTTAACATAGTATTTTATAAGGGCCTGGGTACCCAGGTCACCACTGTCCGTCTTGTCCGCAAGCTCTCTGTACATGGCAAGGACCTTTTCTAAAATGACCAGGTTTATTTCGTTGTCCAGGGCTTCCTCACGGGCGATTTGCATGTCCTTTATAAAGTGCTTTATAAAGAACCCGGGCTCAAAGTCGCCTTCTATCATTTTGGGCGCCAGGTTGGACATCTGCCAGCTTCCTGCTGCTCCGGCGCTGATGCTTTTAAGCATTGTCTGCAGATCCAGGCCTGCTGCCCTGCCATAAGCCAAGGCTTCGCACACACCCGCAATGGCCCCGGCTATGGCTATCTGGTTGGCTATTTTTGTGTGCTGCCCGGAGCCTGCGGGGCCTTCGTATATAATGTTCGTACCAAGGGCCTTGAATACGGGATAGCACCTGTCAAACACATCCTGGTCCCCGCCTACCATAATGGATAAAGTGGCATTTCTGGCCCCCGTGTCCCCGCCCGATACCGGCGCATCCAGCACATAAAGGCCTTTTTGCTTGCCTGCCTCATATATCCTTTTGCTGAGCTTCGGGGAAGTAGTGGTGAAATCGATCAGGATGGTCCCTTTTCTGACATTGTTCAAAATCCCGTTTTCGCCGAAATATACCTCCTCAACATCCTTAGGATATCCGACCATTGTCATTACGATATCGACGTCCTTCACACATTCGGCTACCGAATCCCGCCAGGCCACGCCCTCGCTGATAACGTCCAGCACCTTGCTCTTTGTCCTGGTATATATCTGCACTTCATAACCATACTTCATAAGATTGCGCACCATAGGCTTGCCCATCACGCCGACACCGATAAATCCGATCCTTTGCATTGCTTTTGTCCCCCTTTAAGATGGTTCCTACTAACTATGCCTAAATCATGATGTCCGTACACTTTCCCTCACGGCCCTGACCAACTGCCTTACTCTTTCGGCTATCAGCTCAAGGTCCTGATCCGAAGGGCTGCCCTGGAACTCCACCGGCTCTATGAAATCCCATTTGGCACGGTTCCTGTTCATGATCTCATCCAGCTCCTTCTGGGCACCTCCCGACCAGCCAAATGAGCCAAGCCTGAACGCCTTTCTTCCGCTCACCTTCTTCTTGCACAGCTCCTCCAGTACTGCTGCCATAGGCGGAAACATCTTGTATTCGTAGGTTGGCATCGCCAGTATGATCCCGGTGGAATCCCATACGGAAGCCAGTATGGTTCCCCAGGAGGTTTCGGGCACCCGGTGGATGTTGTACCTGATGTTTTCCTGCTCAAGCACCCTTTCCACGTGCCTTACCGCTTTTTCGGTCATCCCGTACATTGAACCCCATATGACAGTGATCTCTTCCTTGGCCGGTCCTTTCTGGTATGATGCATATCTTTTATAGTCATTTATGATCTTCTCAGGGTCCTTCCTCCATACTATACCATGTCCGGGAGCTACTATCCTGATCGGCAGGGCTGAGCATTTCTCGATCGCTTTCAGTACAGAGGACGAAAAAACAGCTACGATGTTTGAATAATATCTTACGGCTTCCTTTTCAAAGAAAGCGATCTCCTCTTCGGTCAGCTGGTCATCATAGCCTGCTGAAGTGATCTTGCCATAGGAGCCAAAGGCATCACAGGAAAACAAGGTGCCTGTCAGGGCATCAAAGGTCACCATGGTATCAGGCCAATGGACATTGGGTATCTCGTAGAACCTTAATACATGCCCTTTGCCCAGGTCCAGCTCAAAGCCGTCGTGGATGGTCATGATGTTCTCTGTATGCCTGTAAAAGCTGGCTAACAGGTCTGCCGCCTCTTTGCTGCATATTACTTTAAAGTCCGGGTATATCCTGATGAGGCTTTCCAGCCACCCCGAATGATCCGGTTCCATGTGATTGATTATGACGTATTCCAGGGATCCCGGGTCTATGCCGAGACTTTCCATAAAGGCAAAGAGCTTTTCCGGAACCCCGTCCCAGCCGCACACCCCGTCTACTATCGCGGTTTTATCCCCGTTTATGATATAGGAGTTCATCGCTACTCCATTGGGTACATCCCATATACCCTCAAACAAAATGTTTTCCGCGTTAACTGTTAGCTTGAAAGTATCTTCGGTTACTCTTGTAGCATTCATAAGATTCCCCCGTCCTTCATTCATGGTTTTAATATAACCCTGTTTAAATGTAGAAAACCTAAAAAATCTTACAGAGCAGTTCTAAATTCGGAATAGTGGCAATAATAGTAAATGAGGTGTTACTATGCTTGCTATGATCAGTGACTGCTCTATAAGGAATATCAAGGGCAAACTGGCGGCCCTTTATATACTGAATATCACAGATTTGGTATTCACCCTGATCCTGCTTGGCACCGGCCTGTTCCAGGAGATCAATTTTATTATGCGGCTTGCCCTGGATGATCCGCTTCTGTGCTTTTTGCTGAAAATCGTACTGCCTGCTGCTTTGATTATTTATATAAACATAAGGATCCGCAAGGCAAGTACCGCTAATCTTAAAAAAGCCAACATCCTGTTGAACGTAATAATTTCATTCTATTTCCTCATCAATTTAAACCACATCATATGGCTGGTGATAACTGCATTTGCAGCATAAGATACTCACCATGCGGCCACTGTGCCATCAGCCCTGGGCTCTGTCCCACCGCAAAGGATGCCCTGGTCATTTCTCCAGATTATCTGGCCGCGGCCGAATGAGCCGGCATTCAACTGGACCCTGACATCATGCCCCATCCGCTGCAATTCCATAGTTATATGAGAGGGCATTCCAGGCTCCACTTCAACCTGTATACCCCTGATCCACTGCCAGCGCGGTGCGTCCAGGGACTGTTGGGGATTCAGGTGGAAGTCTATAGTATTCATTATTACCTGCATATGCCCCTGGGGCTGCATGAAAGCCCCCATTACCCCGAAGGGCCCAATGGGCTCATTATTTTTCGTCAAAAATCCGGGGATTATCGTATGATAGGGCTTTTTGCCGGGCTCCAGCCTGTTGCAGTGTCCCCTGTCCAGGGTGAAGTTGCAGCCCCTGTTGTGAAGGGCTATCCCCGTCCCCGGTACGACCAACCCCGAACCAAAGCCCATGTAGTTGCTCTGGATAAGTGAAACCATGTTGCCTTCGCCATCGGCTGCCGCAAGATATACAGTACCCCCGCTTGGCGGCGATCCGGCTTCAGGAGTGATCGCCCTGCTGCCTATAAGCCTGCTCCGCTCCAGTCCGTAAGTATCCGAAAGCAGGTCCTCCACTCTGACATCCATAGCCCTTGGGTCTGCTACATATTTGAGACCATCAGCATAGGCCAGCTTCATGGCCTCTATCTGCCTGTGCAGGGTAAGGGCATTGTCCTTTTCATAGAAATCAAAATGTTTTGCTATGTTCAGTGCCATCAGCGCGACTATCCCGTGGCAGTTGGGCGGAAGCTCCCATACGTCATAGCCTCTGTAGCTGATATTTACAGGCTCTACCCACTCAACCCTGTATGCTTCCAGGTCGCCCTTTCGCAAATAACCGCCGTACTTTCTTGAGAAATCATCTATATAGTCAGCTATATCGCCTTCATAGAAGCTTTTCGCATTTGTCTGCCCGATCGATCCCAGGGTCCTGGCAAGGTCCTTGCAGCGCCATAGCTCTCCGGGCTGCGGCGCCCTCCCGTCTACCGCAAATGTCTTGAACCAGTATGAAAATTCCTCTCCCCTGAGGTTCCTTTTATATATTTCAAATGCCCTCCGCCACCAATGACTTGTCACGGGCGAAACAGGGTACCCTTCATCGGCATACTGTATTGCAGGCATCATGCAGTCGATCAAAGGCAGCCTGCCGAATCTCTCTGAAAGGGCAGCCCAGCCGGCCGGCAAGCCCGGAATAGTGACCGGAACCCAGCCAAACCTAGGTATCTCACTTATACCTGCAGCCTCAAGCGCATCTATGGACAACCCTTCAGGCGCCCAACCACTGGCATTCAGGCCATGCAGCCTGCCTTCAGCCCAGATTATGGCAAACAGGTCCCCGCCTACTCCATTCGAGGTAGGCTCAGTCACAGTCAGACAGGCGGCTGCAGCTATAGCAGCATCTATGGCATTGCCGCCTTTCTTCAATACCTCTATGCCCGCCTGCGCTGCCAGGGGCTGGGAGGTGGCTACCATCCCCCTCCTGCCATACACGACCATCCTTCTGGACGGGTATGGATTGAACAAGGGGTCGAAGAACATACAACGCACATCCTCTTTCAGCAATATCACTTCGTGATCGCTTCTCGCCTATACAGTTAAAACGCTATAAAAGGTCTACGCAATAAAGGTCAATTGATTTTGATCCCCAGGAGCCAGGGTTATCAGCACGATCTCCGGCCTGTTGAACAATCTCAAAGGAAAAACGCTGTTGCCCAGCCCTCTGCTTACGATCATATCTGATCTCCCCAGGCTATATCTGCCGCTGTAATACCTGGGATCGATCCCCTGGCCCGGAGCAAAGACCCCGCCAATCAGGGGCAGTATACAGCTTTACGCTTTTCCTACAAGCCGTCAACAGCTTCAAGCAAAGACCTCCCATGATGCAGGCTTGTGCGCCACATGAAGGCTGAATATATGCCTGGCAACCGGACAATACGCACTGGACACAAGCGACTGACCTAATATATAATTCTTTATGGTCGCTATTATATAAGCACTCTTGTACTTATAATACATAAAAGAAATGAGGTTATCAAATGCAATTTCCAAAACTTTCGACCGAAAAGCTGCTAGCCAGGCTGGAACCGCCCAAGGGCAAAATCCGTATGGTGCTGGATACTGATACATATAACGAAATCGACGATCAGTTCGCCCTTGTATATGCTCTGCGCAATCCCGACCGGCTGCAGGTCGAGGCCGTCTATGCGGCCCCCTTCAGCAATGAACGTTCATCGGGCCCTGCTGACGGGATGGCAAAAAGCTATGACGAGATCCTGAGGCTGCTTGATAAAATGAATATGGACAGCAAGGGATATGTATTCAAAGGTTCGAAGGAATACCTGCCCGCTGCCTTCACCCCGGTAGAAAGCGAAGCTGCTGAGGACCTGGTCAGAAAAGCAATGTCCGGCAGCGATGAACCCTTGTATGTAACAGCCATAGGCGCCATAACCAACGTTGCATCTGCCATTCTCATGGAGCCCAGGATAATCGAAAGGATAGTCGTGGTCTGGCTCGGCGGTCATCCATGGTATTGGCCTGACACCAAGGAATTCAACCTGGCCCAGGATGTACATGCGGCACGGCTTGTATTTGACTGCGGGGTCCCTCTGGTTCAGATCCCCTGCATGGGCGTGGCTTCTCACCTGCTGACCAATGTGCCCGAGCTTGATCTGCACTATCCTAAAATGGATGCTGTGGGCAAATACCTGGTTGACTCCTTCAAGGGCTACAGCAGCGATCATTTCGCATGGGCAAAGGAGATTTGGGACATATCTGCCATAGCCTACCTGGTGAACCCCGACTGGGCGCCTTCGGTGCTCATACACAGCCCTGTACTGACCGATCAGGTGACCTGGAGCTTTGATCCCCGCAGGCATTTTGTTAAAATGGTCCACTGGCTCAACAGGAACGCCATATTCAAGGATCTGCTCCTGAAGCTTTGTGATAAGTAGCAGAATAGAGATATTGCGGCATGACATTTATATGGGCATGATTTTATATAGGAATGCTATATATAGCAGTATAAAATATACGGCTGTATACATGAATAGCAGGCGATCCATTGATGCCTGCTATTTTATCTTAAAGGATTTAATAAAGCCTAACGCATTTTGCCTACTATAAAATCGAGGTATTCGGATACTGTGTTGATGTCGGTATAGGCATACAGCATCCTGGAGCCTACCACGTCCTCGATTTCATTAAATACCGGCTTTCCCTTGTCAAATATGAAATCAATGCCTACCAAGCCGAAGTCAAAGAGGTCTGTTATCCTATTAACCATCCTTCTCTCATCATCATTCAGGTCATATATACAAGCCTTGCCCCCAAGACAGAAGTTGCTCCTAAAATCCGTAACGGATACCCGCAGCATGGCAGCTATAATGCGCCTGCCTATCACGTAGACCCTGAGGTCCCGGCCTAGGTCGCTCGCTGCCCTTTGGATGACTATTTCCGAATCTGGTATCCTATCTAAGGCATTTTGTAGCTCCCGGTGATCTCGGACCAGGAATACATCCCGGCCTCCCTTGCCAAAAGCGGGCTTTGCCACTGCCGGATACCAGATCTCACTGCTGAAGCCCTTATGTACAAATATGGTATCCATGATAGGTACATTTGCCTGGGATACATGCTGGTATGTTTTCCGCTTGTCATTACATATGGAGCTGACCTGATAATTGTTGAATACCGGCATTCCCATCAGCTCCAGCTGCCGTGTCAGGAGCGGGTCTATGGTCCGACATATTGCAAAGTCCGGCCTTTCAAGCTCTGTGCCCTTGTATACCACTATGCATCTGCCGTCATTTATCCCGATGGTCATATCTTCAACCAACAGGAGGCTTAGGTCGATGTTGCGCCTGCTGCATTCATCGAAATACATCTGTATATAATGCCTGTTTCTCTCTGCCTCGAATCTGTCGTATATAAGCCATGCACGCATAAGTTTATCTCCCCAGCATCCTTGAAATGTGATCCATGATAAAATCAGCCACATTTACGCCAGTGCAGTCATACACGCTTTTGAAATGGGCGCTGGAATTGACTTCGCACAGGACAGGCTCATCATCTTCACCAAATAGGATATCAACACCGGCAAAGTCAAGATCCAAATGCCTACAGACCTTTATAGCTGTTTCCACCTGGTCCAAGCTTGGCTTGTATGCCTTCATCCGGCCGCCTATCGTTATATTGGCCCTGAAATTCTTGTCTGAAACCCTCTCCATCGCTGCGACCGGCTCTGAGCCAACTACATTAATCCTTACGTCCCTGCCCTTGCTGGTTGTTATAAACTCCTGGAACAGCATGGGCTTTGTTCCGATCTTACGCGTTATATCAAAAAGCTCCTCCCGGTCTCCTGCCAGGTAGACCTGCTGGCCAAAGGAGCCAAAGCACTCCTTAACCACTACCGGGAAGCCCAGTTCATCCATTACAACTTCAAGAAACTCATATCCATTATATCCCACGGTTTCATAGGTCATAGGGGCTATGATGGTCTTGGGCATCCTGATGCCGGAGCGGGCAAGGCTGATATGGGTCAGGGCCTTGTCGTCACATAGCTCTATCGCCCTCGCATTGTTGAACAGCCTTAAGCCCTTCGCTTCCAGGTACCTGGCCAGCCTCACGTCCTTATCCCAGAATATCACAAAATCAGGCTGTTCGGCCGATTTGTCCGATCTGCCGTCCGGTCCGCTGCCCCCTATGATGCTCATCAACTGGGCATTGGTCATTCTCTGCAGCCTGATCCCCCTATCAGCTGCAGCCTGCTCAAGCCAGTCATATATTAGATCGAACTTAGCAGACCTGATAAAATGGTTTACGACAAGCCAACCCTTCATCCTATACACTATCCTTCCCAGGCACTTGGCCTTTGTTGATGATCAGCACGATCGTTTCAGTATTTCCGATTCATTATACTTAGCCGGGTTTAAGGTGTCAAACACTAAGTTTTATTGTATCAGGCAAAAAAGGATAAGCCACACCATAAGCGAATATAAATACAAAGCTGAAAGGAGGTAATTTAAATGTGCGATACGATGGTTGCGCTAGGCAATTCCACGCTGGATGGCTCGGTGCTGTTTGCCAAGAATTCAGACCGCCAGCCCAATGAATGTCATATCATAGTCAGGGTGCCCCGCAGGAAATACCCTGAAGGCGCTAGGCTTAAGTGTACCTACATAGAGATAGAACAGGCCAGGGAGACCTATGAGGTGCTGCTGCTTAAGCCCTTCTGGATATGGGGCGCTGAGATGGGCTGCAACGAGTTTGGCTTGAATATCGGCAACGAGGCCGTCTTTACCAAGGAACCCTACGGGAAAAACGCCCTATTAGGTATGGATATGCTGAGGATCGCACTGGAGCGATGTAGAACAAGCGAAGAGGCCATTCACCTTATCGTTGACCTGCTTGATAGATATGGACAGGGAGGCAATTGCGGCTATCAGAAAAAATTCACATACCATAACTCCTTCCTCATAGCCGATAAAGACAGCGCATACGTATTGGAAACTGCCGGTAGCTACTGGGCATCAAAAAAGATCGATGATATTTACGCCATATCCAACAGGCTTTCCATTGAAAAGGATTATGATATAGCCCATAAGGACCTTGTCAGCCATGCGATCGACAAGGGCTGGTGCAGGGATGAAACCAGCTTCAGCTTTGCAAAATGCTACAGTGACAAGCTTTATACCCACTTCAGCGGTTCAGCCCAGCGGCGGGAGGCATGCTCCGGTACCCTGTCTACTGAAAAGGGCAGGATAACTGTAGATACGTTGAAGCGGATCTTGCGCAGCCATCACCCGGAGTTTCTAAGAGCCCCCTTTGCCAAAAGCTCGATCAAGAGCGTATGTGCCCATGCCGGCTTTATATACGGTGATCATACGACCGGCAGCTATGTAGCATCTATAGGCAAGGATGGCTGCACCTACTGGGTTACCGGGTCTTCCACGCCCTGCCTGGCGGTCTTCAAGCCCCTGTGGCTGACAGACGGCTGCCCTTTGGTCTTCACAGAAGACCAAACCCGCCAAGCGGTGGATTTCTGGCTCAAACGCGAGCAATTTTACAGAATGGCGATAGAGAACCGGATCGACCTTGTTGACTATACGGCTGAGCGAGACCGACTGGAGCAGGAACTTTCAGAAAAAGCGCCACTCTGCAGTTCTGATGCGGAAAAGAATGAACTGATGCTGTACGCGCTAGAAAAGGAAGAGGATTTGATAGAAAAATATTCAGCCCGGGCAGCTGATAAGCCAGGCCTGGTCAAAGGCAGCTTGTACTACAGGCACTATTGGAGAAAGCAGAATAAAAGCCTGTTTGATATTAATATCCTGTGACCTGTTTGCTTTCATTAAGAAATACCCAGGGGCAGAGCTTGTGCTCTGCCTTGTCTATAAGCAAAAAGAGCACTATCCCCATCAAGCTGAGGGCAGTGATGCCCGCAAACATATCGGTGTAATTCACCATGGTCCAGCTATTCATGATAAAGTAGCCAATGCCGTAGCTGGTGGCAAAGTTTTCGGCAAAAAACAGGATCGAGAAGCTTATGCCCACGCAGGTACGCAGGGCTGATATAAGCTTGGGCAGGATAGCTGGCAAGACCAGATGGATATAGGTTTGCCCTCGGCTAAGCCCCAGAGATTTGACTGACATCCGCAGGTCCCCAGGGATCTCCCTGACCCCGTCCCTCACAGCGATAAGGATCTGGAATACGATGATGGTAATTATGAGCATTATTTTGGACAGGTCGCCCAGACCGAGCAACAGCATTAAAACCGGCAGCATGGCTGCTTTGGGAACAGGATATAGAATATAAATCACAGGCGACAGTATGGAATCCGCCCTTTTGCTCAGCCCGGTCCACAGCCCCAAGGGGACGCCTGCCAGGATGGCTATGCTGACTGCGGCAGTAATCCTGTAGAGGCTGTACAGCATGTGGAGTAGGAGACCGCTGTTCACAAGCTTAAATAAAGCCACGAGAGTGTTATGGGGCGAAGGCACGATGTTGGAATCAACTGCGAAATGCAGCCCATACCATGCGGCCAGCACCAGCAAAATGCCCCTTATTATTCTGTTGGATCCCAAACGCAGAAGCGCCTTCACAATACACCGCCTTCCGCTAATCGCTTTCTGACTTCCGCGCATATCGAATAGAACTCCGGCTTCGACCTGATATCCTTGTCGCCGAAACAGGGATTTTCTATCCTGTGCCTTATACGGCCCTCTCCCATGATTACTATGCTCTGCCCCAGGAACACTGCCTCTTCTATGTTGTGAGTGACCAGCACCATCGTTATCGGATACTGATAATATATACGAAGCAGGAGGTTCTGAAGGTGCTCCTTAGTGATCGCATCCAGGGCAGCAGTAGCTTCATCGAGAAGGAGCAAATCGGGCTCGGTCACCAGTGTCCTGGCAATAGCTACCCTTTGCCTTTGCCCGCCGCTGAGCTGGGCTGGGAACTTGTCCTTGTGAGAGAGCATGTCCAGCTCCTTAAGCGCGTCACTTACCCGCTTTTGGATCTCAGCCTTGTCACAGCCCCTGGCTTTCATTCCCAGGGCCGTATTGCCCCATGCCCTCTTCCAGGGAAGAAGGCCATTGGTCTGCAGGATGACCCCTGTCTTCCTGCGGATACCCTTTACTTCTTCCCCATTTATCAGCACCCTTCCGCCGCTGGGCTTCAGCAGTCCGGCCAGGCAATAGAGCAGCGTGGTCTTGCCGCAGCCCGACGGACCGATTATGGCGCAGGTCGACCTTGCATCGATATGCAAATCCAGCCCTTTAAGGACTGCCTCATTATCATAGTTGAAATACAAGCCCTCTATGTCGATCATCAGTCAACATACTTTCTTTCTACCAGATCCTCAGGCTCAACATTCATATCCTTGTTCATTACCTTTTCGGTCCATTCAATGATCTGCCTGATATAGTCGTCATCCTGCAGCTTGCAGGGCGTAAACTCAGGCATTATGATGTCATCCTTTATAGCGGGATTCAGGTTCGGTATATTTTCCAGCAGGATGTCCCTGGCCACGCTGTCATTGTTATTGAGATAATCAACGGCTTTGTTGTATGCCTTATGGAAGAGCTCGATGGCCTTGTCCTTATTCTTCAGTGCAGTTCCGGTAAAGGCCATGACATCGGGGCAATTTCCGTCCTCGTACTCAAAGTTCTTTTTCTCCAGGCCCTGCAGTACTCCCATGGATGCTACGGGTTCAGGGAAAGAGCCCATATCCAGGTCGCCGCTCACTATTGCAGCCAGCCTTGTGGGTATATCATTTATGTATACCTTTTCGATCTCGTACTTGTCGCCCAGCCACTGATCAATAAGAAAATTTGTAACGCTGACTTCCATCATGCCGATATTGACTTTCTGCTTATCTTCACTGCCGGGCTTCATCAGCACCGGGAAAACTCCATTGGTCATAGTGGTAGCCTTGATATCGAACCCACCGTCCACATTGGTGGCAACGGCGATCAGGTCAGTCATCACCCCGTCTACCGCATTGGTCTGCAGGGCGCTTTGCCTGTCCTGGCCGCTGTTGAATATAATAAGCTCAACATTGAGGCCTTGCTCTTCAAAGTAGCCCTCCTTTTCCGCCAGTAGAAAAGGTGCCGCATCTACAGCCGGCATGAGGCCAATTTTCAGTGAAAAATCCTCCTTCTGTCCGGGTGTACTGCATGCCGTTGCGATCAAGCATGCCAAAATGATCATACCTGCTATTATCCATCTGTGATTTTTCATAAAGGTCCCCCCTGTTCTATGTGTACCTTCACATACATGGTGGATTTTTTCTTACTTGTACAAAAGTATATTACACTAAAAGTTCAAAGTAAACAAAAATGCTTTGAGTTGGTTAAATTTTTAACGAAATTCTTATATTTTATCTTTGCATAGGAAATTATTTATAGTATAATAGATGACAAATTGATTTACGGGCACTATTCTATATTTTTGCATATGTTGGTTATGTAGACTTAAACATGCAAAATGTAACATATAATGCCTGGTCAAACGTAAAATTAACTTGAGGAGGTTCGTACATGTTAATTGACGAGAAAAATCTGAAAAAGCTTGAGCAGCTTGGCAACAAGAAGGTCATGGACTACTTATACGAAGCCATCGAACTCTGCAAACCTGCTAAAGTCACGGTCATAACCGACTCAGAAGAGGACATCCGATATGTGAAGCAGCTCGCACTCGATAATAAAGAAGAAATGAAGCTCAAAATGGAAGGCCATACGGTCCACTTTGACGGCATCAATGACCAGGGCAGAGACAAGGCCAACACCCGGTACCTTGTCAAAGAAAAAGTAGACTGGGGTATCGAAGTTAACACAATGCTCCAGCCTGATGGGATTGCTGAGATCACTGAAATAATGGACGGGATCATGGAAGGCAAGGAGATGCTCGTAGCCTTCTTCTGCCTGGGTCCCACCAATTCTCCCTTCTCCCTGAGAGCTATGCAGATAACCGACTCTGCTTATGTCGTCCATAGCGAAGAGATCCTGTACAGGACAGGATATGAAGAATTCAAGAGGCTCAAGGGCTCTGATGACTTTTTCTTCTTCCTGCACTCAGCCGGGAAGCTTGAAAACGGCAAAACGGTCAATATCGACAAGCGCCGCATATTTATCGACCTTGTTGACAACAGAGTCTACACCGTCAACAATCAGTATGCCGGCAACAGCGTTGGCCTGAAGAAGCTAGCCTTCAGGCTGGCTATCCAAAAAGCCAACAGAGAGGGCTGGCTGGCAGAGCATATGTTCCTCATGGGAGTCCATGGCAAACCCGACAGGGTCACCTATTTTGCCGGTGCTTTCCCCAGCGCCTGCGGCAAAACCAGTACTGCCATGCTGCCTAGCCAGACTATCGTAGGTGATGACATAGCATACCTTAAGAACATCGACGGCAAGATGATGGGTGTAAACGTTGAAAAGGGTATTTTCGGCATTATTCAAGATGTAAATCCGGAAGACGATCCGCTCATCTACGAAGCACTAACAACGCCCAGAGAGGTCATATTCTCGAATGTACTGATCAATGACGGCAAGCCCTACTGGTTGGGCATGGGCATGGAAGTACCGGATGAAGGGATAAACTACTCCGGTTACTGGTACAAGGGCAAGAAAGACGACAAAGGCAAGGAAATAAACTACGCCCACAAGAATGCAAGATACACGATAGCTATCAATGAGCTTAAGAATGCCGATGAAAAGGTAAATGATCCTTCGGGTGTCAATGTCCAGGCTATAGTATACGGTGGCAGGGACTCAGACACTACAGTACCGATAGCGGAATCGCTCAACTGGGCTCACGGTGTCTTTGTCGGAGCGACCGTGGAATCAGAAACCACAGCTGCTACGCTGGGAGCTGAAGGCGTACGCCACCATGATCCTATGGCCAATCTGGACTTCGTGACCGTTCCGCTTGGCACCTATGTTGAAAACCACCTGGAATTCGGCGCAGGCCTTGAAAAGCCACCGGCAGTTTTTGCCACCAACTACTTCCTGAAAGGCAAAAATGGCAAATACTTAAACGGCAAGCTTGACAAGAAGGTATGGATCCTCTGGGCTGAAGGCCGTATCCACGGTGATTTTGAGGCCATAGAAACACCTATCGGCAGGATCCCCAAGTATGAAGACCTGAAAGTCCTATTCAAGGAACACCTTAACAAGGATTACACCCTGGAAGAATACGTTGAGCAGTTCACCATCAGGGTAGACAAATACCTTGAAAAGATGGACAGAATGACCAAGATTTTCAGCAAGATCGAGATGCCTGAAGCTTTCAACAAGGAACTGGCCCAACAGATCGAAAGGCTGGAGAAAGCCCGCGAAATCTACGGTGACGAGATCTCCCCTTTGAGCCTTGTAAAATAATCAACTAAGAAGCTGAACATACACAAGCTTGAAAAAAGCCCCCTGCGATCATCACAGGGGGCTTAGCTTATTGCTTGCATTATCCGGTCCTCATTTATTCTACATTTATTCTACTATCTGCGCCTTATATTCTATAGACACCACTTCATTGTTCACAACCAGGAATGAGAGCCCAGAGCTGCCTTTTGTATAGGTGTACAGCCCAAAGCCTTCGGTATAGTCATCGCCGTAAGCTTCGATCACATCATCGAGGGTTGAAGACAGATATATGCCTTCGAGGAACTGTATATGATGGTTTATATATTATCAGAGAATCAAAAAGTAGGCTAATACCACTATGCCAAGTACAATACGATAGTAGCCGAAGGCCTTGAAATCTTTCCGTTTTATATACCCCAGCAAAAACTTTATAGCCAGTATGGATACTGCAAAAGACACCGCCATGCCAACAGCCAGCAGTAATACCTGAGCGCCGGACTCAAAGCTGAACTTGGCCAGTTTGAGCAGGCTAGCTCCCAGCATGACTGGTATGGCCAGGAAGAAGGTGAATTCAGCAGCGACATACCTTGATGTCCCTATCAGCATGGCCCCGATTATGGTAGCCCCGGACCTGGATGTGCCCGGGATGAGGGCCAGCACCTGAAACAAGCCGATCATGAATGCGGTTTTATAAGTAATCTGTGATAAGTCCCGTATTGCATACCTCTTGTTTTTATTACTCAGTTCTATAACTATAAACAGGATACCGTACAAAATCAGGGTGATAGATACCGTCACATAGTTGTAAAAATGCGTGTCGAACCAGTCATCCAGTAAAAACCCTATGATCGCAGCAGGCAATACTGCTGCAATTACCTTGAACCACAAATCCCAGGTGTTTGCCTTCTGCTGCTTGGTCTTCCTGGGAGAAAAGGGATTGAGCCTGTTGAAATACAGCACCACCACTGCTAGTATGGCTCCCAGTTGGATGACCACACGGAACATCTCCATGAATTCCGGGTCCATTGCGGTCGTGCCTTTGCCCAAACCCATCAACTCCTCTGCCAGGAGCAAATGGCCGGTACTACTTATGGGCAGCCATTCCGTTATACCTTCTATGATTCCTAGCAAAATTGCCTTGATAAGGTCTAAAATCTCCATCTTTTCACCCTTCTCGACAGTGTATTATTATAGCCTGTAGAACACGCTGTTAGTCTATTATAATATAAATAATATATTTAATGAACATCAAAATATGCGAATAAAACGAACCGCTGCCTTATGGGCGCACAGGATATAAGGCAGCGGCTTTTGATTTATAACTATATTCATTTCAGCATATAGCTGTTGTTTATGATGATCGTATTGTATAAGAAAAGGACATCTGTGTTTTCAGAAAAATCGATATATTCACCCAGCAGGCTCGTTGCCATATATCGCAGGTCAACCAGGGTGATCCTTGAATACCCTTCAAGCAGCAAGGGAGCTATACTGCTGCCGAAGGAATCCCGGAATATGATGAGTTCCCTGTCAGAAGCGGCCTTGGGATTAGTAACGGTAAGCAGAGCCTTAGCCCCTGACAGAAATACATCATAAGGATCCATCCCATTGAACTTATCCGGCATATATACCTTAGATTCGGACCTAGTCTCAAAATCATACACGATAGCCTGCTCTAGCAGATCATTGGTCAAAAAAGTAAGGTCATCAGGCGATACTCTTATGGCAGCCTGCCCGTAATAGGAGCCAAAAAACGGGTAGAGCTTCTGCGCTTCGAATTGGGTCTCACAAGGCCTGTAGGGATTGCCCATCCCCTCAAGCAGCCTGCCGGCCACATCGATGATCCTGTCCTGGCTCCAATGGATATCGGTCCTGTAATAATCCTCCAGGCTCAGGCAGTCGAATATATCAATATAGTTGATGTCCTCTATGCCTTTCTGCAGCAGCTCCACCATCCGTTTATAGTCCATGGACAGGTACCCGTTTTTCTGAGCCGCAAAATAGTTCTTGTCTGGTATGACGGAATAGTACACATCCATGCCGCTTAGGTATTGCTTGTATATATCATTGAATTTTTTGGCCGCATTCAGTACCGCTTGCTCATTGAGCGGATACTCTATCTTGATTATGCTGCCATCCATTAGATAAATGCCGTTATAGTCCAGTCTGCCGAATAGGTTGTAGCCGGCAAAAGCCTTGACTCCCCTGAAAAAATCACGGAAGATGAACTGGTCCACGGAGTACTTGTCAAAATCCTCAAACAGGTCACCACTAAGCAGCCTTTCCCACGTAAATGCAGGCACGGCCGCCAGCCTTCGCCGCTCGCTGCGGGAAAATTCCGCGTCCGGCAATACCACATTTGCAGCAAAAAAGCCTATAATGAATGTTAAAAACCAAATCGTGACTGCTATATTCTTTATGCGTTTACTCATAAAAGCCTCTCCAAGGATCAGAAACGGAAATACAAAAACGGGTTGAAGGAACCATCGACAAGGTAGCCTGTGATGGCCAGAAGCAACAAGCCAAGTACTACTGGCTCTGCAGCATTGATTATCATAGCGCTTCTTCCCTTTTGGGCCAGTTTTTTCAAAAGACCGGTCACAAAAGGTGTTGCGGCTACCGCACCGACTATCAGGGTAAGGGCATAGCTTCTTAAATAATAGAGGGTCGCACTGCTTATAAGGGGCACATCTATCAAACCGAACATGCCTTTCAGGTTCATGCTGCACTCTCCAATCCCGTCGGCATTGAATATCACAAAGCTGACCACTATCAAGAAAAGCGTATACAGGTGCCTGAACACGGGATGTATTTTATCCAGGAGCTTCTTAAGGAAAAGCTTTTCCAGGGCCAGGAGCAGGGCAAAATACAGCCCCCAGATAACAAAGTTCCATTCTGCGCCATGCCACAGCCCGGTCAGAAACCAAACCACCGTAATATTGCGTAGCCATTTCAGCCTGGAAACACGGTTCCCACCCATGGGTATATAAACATAATCCCTGAACCAGGTACCCAAGGACATGTGCCATCTGCGCCAAAACTCCGTTATGGAACCGGATATCAGGGGATAATTGAAGTTTTCAAGAAACCTAAAGCCCAGCATCCGCCCCATTCCGATAGCCATATCGCTATAGCCTGAGAAATCAAAATAGATCTGCAGCGTAAAGGCTATGGCATAGATCCAGTAAAACAGAACTGTCTTTTCATTGATCGTATCAAATACCTTGCCAAGCTCTCCGAGGGTGTTCGCCAGCAGCACCTTTTTTGACAAGCCAATAATGAACCGGTTGACCCCATAGGCAAAATCAGCCAGGGAATGGGTGCGGCATGCAAGCTCGGCCTCTATCGTAGTGTACCTGACTATCGGCCCTGCGATCAGCTGCGGGAACAGGGATACATATGTGGCAAAATCTAAGAAATTCCTTTGGACTCCTGCCTGACCTCGATATACGTCTATGGTATATGACAATATCTGGAATGAATAAAAGCTGATGCCGATGGGCAAAGCGATCCTCAGGGGCGCCAGGCCTGTCCCAAGTACTGCATTTACATTGAAAATAAGGAAATCTGTATACTTGAAAAAAACAAGGGGCCCTAGACCCAGGATCACCGAGGATATAAGAGGGACCTTGGCGTATCGCCCATTCTTTACCTTATCTATCCACAGGCCGTGCAGATACCCTGATAAGGATGCCAGGATAATCAGGATCGAGTACACCGGCTCGCCGTAAAAGTAGAAAAACAGGCTGGCTGCCAGCAGCACAGTATTCTTGAACCTGAACGGGACCAGGAAGTACAGAACAAGCACTGCCGGCAGGAAGTAGTAGATAAATGTTATGCTGGAAAACAGCATATTATCACTTCAAAGACAGGAATGCTTCATGCAAAGCCTCTGTGTCGTAGTCCGTCATTATAAGGATCACGACATCACCGATATTGTCGACGATGATGTTCTCCTCCTGGACGCCAACACACACCCATTTATACGGATTTACATTTTCCTTGATATCCGTTTTCAGCTTTTCAATGTCGGCCCCTTCTTTCACCCGTACCAGGCACAGGGCATATGCAGAAGCTGAAATCATCGGTTCGGATGCAATAGCTTCCTCGATATCTTTCATACTCTTGAGTCCAAGGTGGTATTCGCAATTCTCTGCTGTGATTTCCACGGTCTGCAGACCGGTTTCTATAAACTCCTTGGAGGTTTCCTTGAACTCTGCCTTATCGTATATCTGGGCCAGGATGTCCTCTAGCTTGCCTTCCAGGCCGCCATTGCCAGGATTCTCAGAAGGGTCGGCATTAGTGCCTCCAGCCTTGCATGCAACGATACCGGTTGCCAGTACAAAGGCCAGCAGTAGCAACATTACTTTCTTCACGTAAATCACTCCTTGTATAATATTTCGCACTACCATTACCTTTGACGCATGTATGGTCACATAGGTTGCAATCACTGCCCATGTAATATCCTGGTTTGCTTAACGACCGCTGATAATCCTGGCTTTTTGGCGCACAATTAAAATATGACGGCAGCAATCTGAACGAGATTTGGTAATTTTCATGAAGAACTGAGGATACAGAAGGTGAACTTGAATGGCTCTGGTCGAAACCACCTATGATTATATGCTGAAAGCTATCTTTGGGATAGCAAGTCCCTTGAAGAAGCAGATCATCAAAACCCAGTGTCAAGTCCATAAATATATCAACATACAAGCCTTGAAAATCCTGAGCAACGATGGCTATATAAAGGAATATAATTTCTTTAGCAGCTATATTTCCCAGATCAATAAAGGGGCGGTATGGGCTGATCAGGATTTCAAAAGCACCAATCACTTCTATAACCCATACAAAAAGCGAGGCCTATTCGGCAGGAAAAGCGCTTTGGAGCTGGGAGAGGAATACTACGCCAAGGCATTGGCCTACTGGAGCAAGGGCAGCTTTGACAAGGCCCTCTTCTTCTTCGGGGCTGTATTGCATATAATCCATGACATGACTATCCCCCAGCATGCCAACATCCGTTTGTTGGACAACCACCGCCAGTATGAAAACTATGTGAAGCGTACCTACCAGCATGTCAATGACTTTCAGGTGCGGGAAGGGGCCTATCTTTTGGATACAGTCAGGGAGTTCATCAGGTTCAACGCCAGGATAGCGTTGAAGGTACACAAAAGACTCAAGGATATAGCCGATGAAGACAAGCGTTTCTTTCAGATAACAAAATGCTCCCTGCCCCTGGCCAAAAAAACAACGGCAGGGGCGATGGTGATGTTCTACAATGCAATTTTCAAACCGAATAGCCAAAGCCCAGGATCGTAAAGCACTTGCTTTCATCGCCAGGTGCCATCCGGATCTCGACTGTGTGCTTCCTTGAGGCCTGTTCTCTGTACAATAATATGGCATTGCAGTGAGTCCAATTGTTTATGTGAGGGTCTGCAGTCCTGACAAGGCAGCCGTCCACTAAAATATCAGCCTTGCCAAAGTCCGGACAGCCTGAATCCTTGAAAACCAGGATCAAACCTCTGCTTTCTATCGACATCCTGAAGGCCGTGCTTCCGGAATAAGGCGTGTGCATCCAGTTGTTCGGGAATTGCGGAGTGGCATGATGGTCTGCATCCATTTCAACCATCTGTAGCTCGGTATCCCTTGCAGTAAAGCCACCCATATCAATAACAGCGGCATCGGTGTTGGTTACCCTGTCAAGCAGCCTGATATCCCTGAAGTCATTGCCAATAACGGGAGGTATATCGATATTTATATCCTTTGAAGCCATTTCAGCCCTGTCGGCCATGGCAAAGAGATAGGCCAGACAGTCAGCCATCAGGGTATGGCCGTCATTGGTGGGATGATATATATCATAGAAATACTGGCGCTTTGAGATTATGTTGCCCTCGGCTTTAGTCAAACGGAACTGGTCGACCACCGCATCCTTTATACTGACCATGGGCAGATCATAGTGCCATCCGACCGGAGCCAGCCTGTCCTGCAGGTTCCAGCCATCAAAAAACACACTGAACAGCAGTATGACCGCCGGCTTATTGTCAGTCGACAGGATCTTTAGGCACAGGCTTTCATAGCAAGCGCCCTTTGTCTCATCATCGCCGTCGTTTACGCCAAACTCTACTATAACGATGTCAGGCTTAACCTTGCCGTCCCTCAAAATATCCCGGTCATATCGCACCACGCCAAGCTCTGAAGGGGTCCCACCTACACCGGCTTTTATGAAATGTATGTTTTTACCTCCTTTTGTTCTAAACATCCTTTTGAACTGCAGATATGACTTATAAGCATAGCATTCTGTATTGATAGGCCTGGCGCATGCTCCCTGGGTTATGGACCCGCCTATATATGCAATGGTTACGTCCTCTCCCCTTTTGGCTTTCTCTATTGCCGCCTTCAGCCTTTTGTTGTTGCCCAAGCTCATCAGCGACCTAGCTATCAGGCGCTTGTACCCGTCTGATTCAAAATCAACGGGTGGCTCATCCTCCGGTTCCGGCACTCATAGCCGTTATTCAGGTATAACTTCACAGTTGCTTTTGCTATCTCTCCAGCCTGGTCAAACTCAAAAGCGAACTTGCCAGGGACATCGTCGTCGGGTGACCAGGAGAGATCATCGAAACTGAGCTTTACTTCCCTTCCGTCCTTGGGACATGGTATCCTTATACGGGTGCCGCTATTATACATGTCGCCTTTGCCCCAGTTCTGATATACAAAATGCACTACGCCGCCTTTGTCTGTTTCCGATTTTACGGATATCCCTATGCTGTGAACCAGCCTTCGAATCCCATCACAGCTCTCCAGCAGCTTAAGGATTTCTTCATCCGTAACCCCGCCGGTCAGCAGCGCTTTGTATTTCAACCGGTCCCCCGCAAGGTATATTTCCTGCGAAGGCTTGCCTGACACTCTGGCAGTCGCTTCAATGACATCATCATGCATCACATAGAAGCAGCTCCGCTCTTTTTTCAACCGATACTTATTTTTCATGCCTGTCAGCCCCCTTTTATTCCATATCTGCTTGTCTCAAGCCCGCTTAAGTAAAATTCTTCTTCCTACGGTCCCGGATTCCTGCCTGCCATAGCTATAAAAATGTGTGGTATAATATTGCCAGCATGCAGGAAGGAAGGAGCCGGATAACTTGGGTCTTAGAGATGATGCCAATAGGATAATCGAATCTGCTATAAAGGCAGCCCTGCCCGGGACCGCAGTCCAAAACGCGCTACAGAAAATGGATCTGTCAGGCGGGAGGCTGCGGCTCGTAGCCATAGGCAAAGCTGCCTGGTCCATGGCCAAAGCCGCCTCCGATATTCTGGGCAACAGGATAGAGAGCGGCATAGTCATCACAAAGTACGGCCATTCAAGGGGTGGCCTGTCCAATATTGAAATCTATGAGGCAGGGCACCCGGTACCGGATGAAAACTCATTTCATGCCACGGAGCAGGCGATCAAGCTTGTATCCGGGCTTTCCCCTTCAGATAAGGTATTGTTTCTCATCTCCGGAGGGGGGTCAGCCCTGTTTGAGAAACCCTTGATCCCAAAAGTTGAACTGGAAGACATTACCGAACAACTGTTGGGCAGCGGCGCTAATATCGTGGAGATAAATACAATACGCAAGCGCTTATCAGCTGTCAAAGGCGGCAGGTTTGCAAAGCTGTGCGAACCGGCCTATATATATTCGATCGTTCTGTCTGACATTATCGGGGATCCCCTGGATATGATAGCTTCAGGCCCTGCATATCCAGACAGGTCCACCTGTGAAGAAGCGCTTGAGATCATAAACAAATACAATATAAGGATCTCCCCTAAGGCGGAAAAGCTGTTGAAGACCGAAACACCCGTGTATCTGGATAATGTAACCACCATGGTAACTGGAAGTGTCACCCAGCTTTGCGCAGCAGCTGAGAAAACATGCAAAGAATTGGGCTATGAACCGGTAGTGCTGACCACCTGCTTTAGCTGTGAAGCCCGGGAAGCCGGGAGCTTTTTGGCCTCGATAGCCCGTTATCATGCCGGCAGCCGCAGGTCCCTTGCTTTTATAGCGGGCGGTGAGACCGTAGTGCATATAAAGGGCACCGGCAGGGGGGGCCGGAACCAGGAGCTGGCCCTGGCTGCTGCGGCAGGCATATCCGGCGTTGAAAATGTTGCCATTTTTTCCTTTGGTTCAGACGGGACCGACGGGCCGACCGATGCAGCAGGCGGCTATGTTGACGGTAATACAAAGCCTTTGCTTGACCAAATGGGCATCGATATATACAGGGTGCTTGATAACAATGATTCCTACAATGCGCTAAAGGTTTGCAACGGACTGATCATTACCGGGCCTACGGGTACAAACGTGAACGATCTAGCTGTTGTTCTCATAAAAAAACAGAGCTGACGCACTAATGTCAGCCCAATCTCTTTTATATTCTTATGATTACAGGCGTTAATTCCCCTTCAGGAAGTCATTAACCAGCTTGGTGAGATCATTCATGGCCTTCTCCATGCCAAGGTCCTTCAGGCGCTTCAACCCTTCCTGATAGTACTTCTCAAAATCCGCGTCATTGTCGGCTACTATTGCTTTAGCCCATTCAACCTTGCAGCAGCCGTAGAGGCCTTCTTCGCTGGTCAGTTTTGCAATGTCAGGCACCTGGCCAAGGAACATGAACATCGGCGTTGCTCTTTGCTCTTTTGCGAACAGTTCCGACCAAAAGTCCCCATACTGGGCATCATAAACATTGTCTACCTTTGCAGGGACCTCATGATATGCCTGGACTCTGCGGGTATTTTTATGGAGATAGGTAAACCTGCCAAGCTCATAGAAGTTGATTGGTCCACCTGCCAGACCATAATAGCTCAGGTCCTTCTCGGTCTCGGTCCCGTACATGGCGTTTTGCATCAGGTCCGGATCCTTGAATGTCTTGACACCGTTCCTGATCTCCCACAGGCCCGCACTTTCAGGACCCCATGCCAGCAGCTCCTCTCCTTCATAGGAGTACATGAAGTCTATCCAGTTCAGGATCTGGATCATCTCATCCTCAGGCACCTTCTTGTTTATCATAAGGAAGTTGCTGCCCCTTGGATCCATAAGCTGATACTGGGGATCGCCGTTTATTCTCTTGGTCAGACCTTTCATAAGCCTGTACTGGAATGTATCCCCGTTTTTCAATATGTTGGAGTTTATACCGGGGATATCCTGCCAGTTATGGGTGACTGCATACAGGCCCATATTGACCTTTACATTCCTTTGGTCGTCCTTGAATATGAAGGTTTCCTGCTCCATCAGCTTTTCCTTGTACAATATATGCAGCCAGTACAGGTATTCCCTGTATTCAGGCGTAGCAGGTGCGAAGTATACCGAGCTGGTCTCTTCGCTCCAGGACACGCCCCAGGCACAGGGATTGATGAAACCATATGCCTCGGCAAAGGGTGCTATCCACCAGCCCTCAGTCCACATATCAAGGGGTATTACATCCTTGCCCTGGGTCTTGACATTAAGGGCCTTTACTTCTCTCAGGAAGTGAAGCAGGTCCTCCGGGGTTTCTATGGGCGTTTTCATGTCATCATAGGTCAGCTCGCCATTAGCCTCCAGGGCTGCCTTCAACTCCTCCACTGTCTTGGTCTCAGGATAGATCGCTTTCAACAGGTCGTCGCGCACTACCATAAACCATGGGCCCGGCCTATCGGCTATCTGCTTCTTGGCCAGCTCAGTCATATTGGGTTCAAAGAGAGGGTTGGCTTCAAAGTCGCCGGGGATCCCATAGATCTTGCCTTCTCTCCTCCAGCAGGCCCAGGTCTCCTCCCGCACCCGCTCCAGGATATTGGGTGCATACTGCTCCAGGTAGGGTGTCAGATCCCACACCTTACCGGTCTCAATGAGCGTATTGATTATGTCCGTAGAGCTTGATACCTGGGCATAGATGATTTCAGGAAGCTCATCGGTCAGCAGGAACATCTGAAGACGCTCGGGTCCGGTGACACCATTGTTGGCAATGATATTGTCCTGTGTGAATCTGACTTTGGTAAGCCTGAATAATTCTTCGCCAACAACATCCTCTACCGGCCTTTTCGGTGGAGCAAAGGTGTCAGCCCATGTAAACCAGGCTTTCGGGCTGATTTCCTTGGTTGGAGTATACTTGTCGCCATTAGTTGAAGTTGGGCTGGGCGAGTCCGTCGGTTCCGGCTTGCCGGTAAACAGGCTGCAGCCGGAAGCTATTGTTGCAGTCAGGCATAACACCAGAAGCAAGCTCAACCACTTAACTGATTTTGACATACTATTCCTCCTCCTTTTTTATTTTAAGGACACACAGTATACTGTTGTCCTGTTATTCCTTGACAGCGCCGATCAGCATGCCCTTGATGAAGTATTTTTGCAGAAAAGGATAGATGACTATTATCGGAAATACCGTCACGACGATCGCAGCATTTCTGATAGACCCCGGAGTCAGTTGCCGGACCTGCTCCCCTACCCTTCCCGGCCTGTAATTGCGAAGGTCATGGAGAAAGCTCATCATGTTCTGCTCCCTGACGATCCTCATCAGGATGAATTGCAGGGTATTCAGATCCTGATCATAAACATACAGCAGGTTGGTAAAGAAATCATTCCAGTGCCCTACTCCGACAAACAAGGCCAGGGCTGCCAGCATGGGTACGGAAAGCGGAAGGATGATCCCGGTGAATATCCTGAAGTCCGATGCCCCGTCTATTCTGGCTGATTCCTCCAGGCTGCTCGGGATCGTATAGAAATAAGTCCTCATGACGATCATGTTAAAGAAATTGAAAGCGCCGGGTATTATGTATACCAGAAAGTTATTCAGCAGACCGAGACGATGCATGATAACAAAGTTCGATACTACCGTACCCCCAATAAACATGGGTATCGTAAGCAGTACCAGGATAAAGCTTCTTCCTATCAGATACTTCTTTGACAAGGCATATGCTGCCATGGCTGTAACACTAATGCTCAGGATCGTTCCGAGCACTGTCCTGGAAACTGTTATAAACGCTGCCCGCTTGATTTCATTGTTTTTAAAAACAGTTTTGAAATTATCCAGGGTAAACACCCGGGGATAGATAGTTATGCCGCCCCTGTTTGAATCTCCTCCATCGTTGAACGCATGGGCCAGCACATTCAAAAAGGGATATAATGTAGCTGCGCAAAGCATGAGCATAACTATTATATTAAAAACATTGAACAGCTTTCGGCCTGTGCTTTGGCGTATCGCATTACGCGCCACGATTGCCCCACTCCTTTACCATATGGAAATCTCCGTAAATCGCTTCGACAGCATATTTGTTATAACTATCAGGACAAAGGAAATTGCGCCCTGGAACAATCCAACCGCTGCAGCAAAGGAGTATTTATACCTTTGAATGCCTTCCCGGTACACATAGGTTTCCAACACGTCAACTTCATCCTGTATGTGTATGTTTATCAGGTTGTATACCTGATCGAAATTTGTACCGAACAGGCGGCTAATGCTTAAAATCAGCAGGATCACAATAGTCGGCATGATGCCGGGCAGGGTCACATGGAAGGTTTGCCTGAGCCGTCCTGCCCCATCTATCGCTGCAGCCTCATACAGTTGCATATCGATCCCGCTTAAAGCAGCCAGGAATATGATCGTATTCCAGCCAACTTCCTTCCAGATGTTAGTGATCACGATAATCGGAAGAAAATACTCTGATTCTGCCAGGAACATAACAGGTTCGCCGCCGAAAAGCGCGATCTTGATATCGTTTAGCAGCCCATAAGGATACGCTGTCAGCTCTTTCACAAAACCCAGTATGATGACCCATGATATAAAGTGCGGCAGATAGGATATGGTCTGGACAGTTCGCTTAAAGACCGAGGATTTTAGCTCATTTAACATCAGGGCCAGGATTATGGGTGCAGGAAATGTAAAAATGAGATTAACGGAACTTAAGATAAAGGTATTTATAATCACCTTCAGTGAACGTGGATCCTCAAATAGCTTTTTGAAATTGGCGAAACCTACAAAGGGGCTTCCCAGGAACCCCTTGGTTACGTTGAAATCCTGGAATGCTATGATGTTGCCGAACATGGGCAGGTATGAAAAAATTATAGTCAGGATCACGGCCGGAGCAACAAAAATCAGTAGCCATATCTGCTTTCTGGCTCTTTTCAATAGCTGATTTTTCCTGGTTTGTGTCCTGCAGGCTTGTTCGACTTGTACGATGGGATCAGACTGCATAGGCTCACCTTCCTGATACAGACTTATATCTAAGCCTTCAGTATAATTATAGCTAAGCAGCTCAAATCCACTCAATTCAGAATAGATTGAGATATTTAAGAATACATCTGATTTCACATATAACTATCCCTGTATATTGTAAAGCCTGATCATATATGTTAAAATTAATGTAAAAATTCATAGTTAAATTGAGCAATCCTTCCAAGAAAAGGGGTGATCTCAATGCAGCATTTCTTATTGAAGCTCCTTGTAGTGGATGACAAGCCTGCGGAGCGTAACGGGATCATCAATGTAGTAGACTGGAGCAATATCGGCATTTCCATAGTAGGAGAGGCAGAAAACGGCCTGGACGGGATCGAAAAAGCAAGACAGCTAAAACCCGATATAATCATTACAGATATCGTGATGCCATACCTTGATGGGTTCAAGATGGTGGAAGAGATCCAGAAATTCCTTCCGGACATCAAGGTCATTTTTATAAGCTGCTTTGACAACTTCAATTACGCCAAGCTTGCGATAGAAATGAATGCCATGGGCTATGTGCTCAAGCCTATCATAGCCGGCGAGCTTCTTTCCACTATAGGCAAGGTCACCGGTATCCACATCAGGGAGATCGAGCGGAAAAGGGATGAAGAGGAGCTTATCAGAAGGCTGAGGCAAAGCATGCCTGTTATGAGGGATCAATTCGTTAAGGACCTGCTTTTCGGATTGCTGAAGGATGAAAATGAGATATGGGATAAAAATGATTTCCTGGAAACCAGGTTCACAACCGGGACTTACAGCGTGCTTGCAGTCGAGATCGATCCGCCTGGCGGTAAAAAGGCCGAAATGCCGGAGGAAAGAAAGCAGCTCCAGCACTTCAAGATCAAGGAGCAGATCAGCAAAGCCTGTGAAACCATCTATGCCCATGCTGTCTGCTATATTACAAGCACAGAACATTCTAAATTCATAATACTTATCAATCAGCCTGACGGGCAAGTCAAAAACGCCTGCTCCTTTGCCGACAGGCTGAGGGACGAGCTCTCAGCCAGGCTGAACATGGATCTGACTATTGGTGTAAGCAGGACAGTGGATCATGTCACAAGGGTGCACCAGTGCTACCAGGAGGCCTGTGATGCGCTGAAGTTCAAGTTTTACCTCGGCAAGAACCAGACCATAAGCTATTCGGAGATCTACAAGGGCGAAAGCCTGAAAGTGCAGGATCAAATCGACCTGAGGGCTGTGGAAAATGAGCTCAAATATATCATTATGACCGGCGAGCAAAAGGATATCGACCGATTTTTAGACAGGCTTTTCGGCAAACAGGCCACCGGCCAGGACATATACTATATCCAGCATATCTGCATAAGCATAGTTGCTTTTATCCAGTTTGTCCTCCATGAAATGAATGAAAGCCTGCACAAGGTATACGACAATGAGTTTTATATCTATGAACAGCTCTTCAAGCTCGATACCATAGTCGAGATACGGCAGTGGGTCAGGGGCTTTCTGGAGACCGTGAGCTCCTACCTCTTATCCAGGGACAGGTCGAAAAACAGGAAAGTAATCAATGCGATCAAGGAATATATAAACGCAAACTACACCGAGGATTTGACGGTTGCTAAGATCGCTGAAAAGGTATACCTCAGTCCATGCTATACCAATTATATATTCAGAAAGGAAACCGGAGAAACACTGATGGAATACCTCTCCAGGATACGGATCAACAAGGCCAAAGCATTGCTTAAGAATACCCTGCTGAAGGTATACGAGGTCGCCGAACAGGTAGGCTTCAAAAGTAATTCCTATTTTTGCTCGGTATTCAAGGAGCACTGCGGCATGACCCCGCTGGAATACCGCGACAGGAGCTAAGATCATGGTGTTGAGGGATCAGATCATAGGCTTTGCCAACAATCTGAAGCTTAGATACAAGCTGATATTTGCCTATATGGTGATAGCATTTATACCTATCGTCATAGTAGGCCAGGTATCCTATTCCCTGTCCGTAAATTTCATGATCCGGCAGGTCGTCAGTTCCCTTGAAAAGGAGCTTATGCAGGTAGCTGAAGATATCAACTACAAGCTTGACCTGTGCCGGAAGGAAAGCGATCTTATTTTGTTTGACAGACAGATCAACAAGATCCTTGTGACCAACTACGAGGGCGAATTACAAAAGCTTAACGAAGCCTATATCGATGTCATAAACCCTAAGTTTGAGATTCTGCGTATGATGCAGACGGATGTGAAGGTATATACGATCAATGAGACCCTCTTTCCGGGGAATAAGAACATATACAGCATAAACGAAATCAAGGACAATCCTATGTATGAAAAGCTCCTCAGCGGCGAAACAAGCATGCTCTGGCAGCCGGTCTTCACCCTTGCAAAGAGCAGGCATCTCAACTACCCCCTGTATCTGATAGGCCAGGATGAGATCCACACTGCCGGCAGTGACAACATAGTGTATGAAAAAGTCCTGACCCTGTCCAGGGTCATAGACAATGCCAACAAGAACATCATAGGCATCCTCGATGTTTATCTGCCTCTAAAGACTATCGAAAAGGCCCTGGGCAATATCAATGTTCCGGATAACGGGTCTGTCGTTTATTACGATTCAAACGGGAATATCATCACAGCTTTCAATACGCCCGATCTGGACGAGCATGTCCTGAACGGTATTCTTAATGATGACAGGCAATCGGGGTCTATAAACGCTAACGACAGGATAATGCTGTTCCGTAAAACGGCGGTGAACAAGGCCACACTAATAGTGTCCTATCCTATGAGCTATATCACCGGCACAATAGGCATAATAAAGGACACAACGCTATGGACGATCATAATCTCTATAATTAGCGTCGTTCTGATATCATTTTTGATTGCCGGCCTCATCACAAGGCGGCTCAACAGGCTCATGGCCAAGATCAACCATATCCGGGATACGGGGATTTCCGATGTGACGGTGACCATACCCGGAAACGATGAGATAGCCAACATCGACAAAATGTTCAATGTTATGATATCCCGTATTAATGAACTGCAGGAAAAGCAAATAAGGTCTGAAGTGGCTAAGAAGGTCATGGAAATGGAGATCCTGCGCGAGCAGATAAATCCCCACTTCCTTTACAATTCCCTGTCTTCAATCAAGTGGTCCTTAAGGAACACCCAGCGTCAGGACCTTGAAAATGTGATCGATTCCCTGGTCCGGTTCTACAGGCTGGGGCTCAACAAGGGCAGGGAGATCATTTCCATTCGTGATGAAATGCAGATAAACCGGGAGTATATAAACATACAGAAATTCACATACGACGCAGCCTATGAAGTCATATGGGATATCAGCGAGGAAGCCCTGGATTACTACTGCATAAAGCTTATCCTCCAGCCCTTTATCGAAAATGCCGTAATACATGGCCTGAACCAGAAGAAAGAAGGCGGCCTGCTGAAGATAGGCGTTTATCTCGAATACGGCAAAATCTATTTTGTGATCGAAGACAATGGCCGGGGCTTTGATACCGGCATACTCGCGGAAGATGCGTTCAACAGCGAAACCACGGGCTACAAGGGCTTCGGGATCAAAAACGCCATCAGGCGCATAAAGCTGACATACGGTGATAGATCCAGCATAGATATAAAAAGTGCCCCGGAAAAGGGCACTCGGGTCACTGTTGAAATACCTGCGCTAAGTATGAACGAGCTTGATGACTATATCAAAGCTGTATTTTCCTATTAGATGGCGTTCCGTTCAACTTCCTCAACCAGTCTTCCGGTCTTCTCCACCAGGCCGGCAGCGATCTCATAGATCCTGCCATTGGTGTATGACACACTTTCTACAAATTCCTTGTAAGGCATCTGGCATACATCGATGCATCCGATCTGGCAGTTCTCACCGTCATATCTTCCCAGGGCTGCCTGGTCATTCATTATGAAGTAATGGGCCCCGACGCAGTGGCTTGCTGACGCTGCATTTTCCATGTAATACTGATAGGCAGCCGCCCTGTCCTCCTGGCTTTTAACTGCCTTGAGCCCGTTTGTCATAAGGCCCCGGTCCAGGGCGCCGAACTGGAATTCACCGATCATCACTGGCATCCCCGTGGCCTTTCCGACCCGCTCCAGTTCGCTGTACGGGTCCAGCCTGTAGCAGTTGATCGAAAACACGTCAAAGCATTCACAACCGGTGTATAAAAGCTCACTTGATATATAAGCATACCTCATTCCTAGATTCAGGTGATAAGGGTCCACCCTTTTAACAGCCTCGCTGGGTATCCGTACATAGCGGTCTATCAGGATTTTGGAAAAGTCGGTCAGGTCGGTTTCAGCAGTTTTAGAAAGCCTGGTTGCCTTCCTGATTGGCTGTTTTAGATCTGCGAAGGAGCCAAAGCTCGTGTTCCAGCTCCTGTTGAGCCTGTCTATATCTCCACCGTACCGGTCTGACAGGAACTTTATCAATGCCTCCTTTGAATCAAGCTCTGCTTCGTTTTCCAGTACCTCCTCCGCTATGTTAAGCCCTTCGACAAAGCCCCAGATGGGTTCATTCCTGAGAAAATACCCTATCATATACCTGTCGCCTTCAAAGGCTTTAAGCTGGTCTGCAAAGGTTGCCGAGTTGGCATTATACTCGCTACTGAACACATCTGGGAAATCCCTGAATATTTTCCTGCGGGTCGTGGGAAAGCCTGACAGGGGCCAGACATAGGGGAGCTTTGCATAGCGTATGAAATCCAGGGACGACCAGTTGCCGATAGTATTGAAGCTCCATTCCAGCAGCCTGCGCTTAGTTATCCTGGCCCAATTGCCCCACCAGCTGCTGCCGAATACCCTGATCAGATTGGATACGCCGAAGTTATAGTAGTCATGGCCTCCGACCCTTTCGCCTGTAAGCCATGCGTCACTGTAAATGCCATCCTTGGGCGGCAGCCATTCGAACAGCTTTTCTATGCCATCCACATAGCCTGCCTCCCCCGGCCTTACACAATCAAGGCCTGCGCTTATGAAGGCGTTTCCATCCGGGTCCACCAGCCACCACCTGTTCCCGTCATGCTGGGTCCTGAAATAGCCTGTAGCTTCAAACTTTTTATCCTCCCAGCCCCCGTAGGCGCTCCAGCCTTTCCTGAAGCCCACGGGTTCGGGTTTACGAGCTTCTGCCTGAAGGTATTCAGTCAGCTCATCGATACTATGGGTTTTACCCGGCCAGTCGGTAACGGCAGGCTGCCCAAGCTTATCAACCAGTATCTTGTCCGGGACCGGATATTCGGGCTCGGTATCCGTCAGATGGAGGCCGGAGATCTCAACCTTTTGATCAACAGGCCATTTGAATACACCTATGGCAAACCGGTCGATTTCATTTACCCTGACCTTATTGCCGGTCACCACGGTTTTCAGCTTGCCGGGAGTCCTTTCCAGGAACATTTCTTGGGAATCCAGCGCTTCAAGGGGAAAGGACAGCCTTGTTTTGAGCCGGGGCATCACACCGAATGCGACCCGCATGTCGGGTTCATCGGTTTTATTCATCCAGGTCCAGAACTCAAGGGTTATACCCATTACCCAGGTCTCATGGTTATGCACATCAAAGACCAGAAATCTGGCCTTTGACCAGTCCGCTCCGCCTACCCTGCCCTGCTGTCCTGACAGGACAAGCTTTCCCCCTTCCTTACCGGATACGATCTCAACAGTATTTTTGCCAGTGAAGCTCACGTTACAGTTTACTTGTGCAAAGTCCGCCAGGCTGAACCGGTGTTCCATATCCTAACCTCCTGTATATCAGAATCAGACATTTCATGATATTTACAATATACCATTTTATATAATATAGTCAAATATATCCATAGTTTTATGGTACAATATAAATGTTGGTATCCAGATAAATATATTGCAAAGGGGAACTGCGATGATAATAAAAAATGACAGGCTTTGCTTTGATGCAGACGGCATCCTCACCCTGCCGCTCAATAACGGCTTAAGCTTGGTGGTAAATGGCTCCAACCGGCTTCAGTCCGCTTCTTGCAAGGAAGCATGGGATGATACATTGGTTTTCCATGACGATAGCGGGTTCCTGACTGTAAAATCTGAAGATGTCCAGGTTTTAAGCGTCCTGCAGGATGATGACATGGATCCCGGCAGGTGTGATGTCAGCATTGCCAAAATAACCTGCACATACAAGCCGGACGATACGATAGCAATTGACAGGTTATCAGTATCCTTTGACTTTGCTTGCGATGACCCAAAACTTAAGGGAGAAGCTGCAAGCTCCTTCCACTGGATCCCCAATATAAAAATGAAGCCTGAACATATAGCAGGCCACCATACATTCAGGTCACCGGCAGTGATTGTCACAGCGGGTGGTTTTGGTGCCGCCCTGATACCGGACCTGGTGTCAATAGCTGAAAAGCTGGATATCGGCAGGTACCTGGACCTGCGCTTTGATGCCCACGCGCCAGAGCTGACAGTTCAGGCGAGCGGTTCTCCAAGGCTGGAATACGGCATATGCTCCAATGCCCCGGACGGCCATGTGTACTACAAGGCTGACGGCAGAAAAACAGTGGTTGACGTATCAGGAGTAGACCTGATATTTTATCTTTTGCTTATGAAAAATGTTCCCGTACACAGGGTCCCAGGTCTGGTTGCCACCTTCCTATGGGACAGGTTCGGGCGGTTGTATGAGACAAGCCTGTTGCCCCAGACCGTGCCCTTCGCCAGGTATGCCCTATACGGAAACACAATGGCGCTTCATCACCTCTGGCAACAAGGACCAGCAAGGGATACGGGCGGGATCGTCCTGTCCACTTTCAGGCGCAGGGATGGGGTCGCCAGAGGCCGGGAATACGCAGATGACATATGGTTCCACTGCTGGTTCAACAATATGCGGACCGCCATGGAGCTTGCGGAGTTTGGGTTTATACTTGACAATAAGCTTTGGGTAGACAAAGCTTTTGAAATAGCCCGTTGCCTGGTGGGTTCACCTCAGCATGATGGCATATTCCCCACCATCTATGCTCCCCACGACGGTGGTTGGGTCGCTTCGAGCCAGCAAGGCGGAGGCAGGCTCCTGTACAGCCTGCCGGATTGCGCATGGGCCTCCCTGTGGCTGAGGAAGTTCATCAATGAATATGGAGAGGTCGAAGGCGCTGAAAACTTCCTGCCCGGGTTCAGGCATTTCCTGTACAGGCACCAGAACGAAAATGGCGGGTTTCCCTGCTGGGTACATAAGGATACATTAGAGCATGATGAGAGACTGGAAAATACATCAGCCGGCGCCCTGCCTGTATGGTTTCTATGCGAGGAACTCCTGTCGGGAGCAGTCCCGCTGGAAGAGCGGGACAAGGCGATCAAGGCAGTTATTAGGGGGGCTGATCACCTGATCGACAATCCTATCCGTGAGGTCAGGTTTGAGGATTTCGAACTCTACTACTCCTGTTCAGGCAAGCCATTGGGGTACTTTGACAAGTACACAAGGCTTTACGGCCAAAACACCCTGGCGATCCAGTGGTGTGCGGAAAGCCTCAGGGCTGTTTACCAGATATCCGGCAATAAAAAATACCTGGATGCGGGCTTGTTCTGCCTTGGCTTGCTGTCCCTTTACCAGCAGGTATGGAATACGCCCTACCTGGACTTTTACACCTTCGGCGGCTTCGGAGTCATGAATACTGACGGTGAATGGAATGACGCAAGGCAGGCGCAGTTTGCAGAGACCTTTATGAATTACTATGACCTGACGGGCAGGCCTGAATTTTTAAAACGGGCAGTTGCTGCCACCAGGGCGGGTTTTGCGCTAATGGCCATTGAAGAAAACAAGGAGATATGCCCAAGGAACTATGCCGGCTCACCGACCCAGCGGGATTTGCATGGGGGCAGCGCTGAAAACTACGGTCATGGAGGCAGAAACGAGCGATCCGGCACAAGCGGCTTCCACTGGGGTACGGGCAGCGCCCTTGTCACAGCAGCGAGGATCAAGAAACGATACGGAGACCTGCTGATAGATTGGGATGCCAGGGAAGCTTTCGGCATTGACGGTATTGCAGTGAAACAGTCAATATTTGAGAGCCAGGCTGTTGGCTTAATAATAGAGACTCTTAGCGATATAAATGAATTTTGCATCAGGATTAAAAATTCAAGACCGGAAAAAGGAAATCTCCGGCTGGAAATCAGTATACCCGGCTTTGTCGTGGACTTTGTGGACTTTATAGATGATAATTACTATATAGCCAAACGAACGCCCGGTATTTAAGTCGGGTGTTTATTTACCTATGCTGAGGTGAGCAGATGCCCATAATTATCAATATAGACGTGATACTGGCAGAAAGAAAAATGAGCCTTACCGAGCTCTCTGAAAAAGTCGGTATAACCATGGCGAACCTTTCAATTCTAAAAACCGGTAAAGCAAAGGCTATCAGGTTTTCGACCCTGGAAGCCATATGCAAGGCTTTAGATTGCCAGCCCAGCGACATACTTGAATACAGGGATGAGTAAATCATAATGTTTGGTTGGACATGACCGGGTTTAATATATAAATTGTAATCTCTATAACCCGTTATACAGGAGGCACTATATGATACGTATCAGGAATGACTGCAAGGACCCCCGCTTCAATCTCGCTCTGGAAGAATATGTTGTAAAGCATATGGACCCGGATCCGGAATACGTTATACTATGGCAAAACGAGCCTTCTGTCATTATCGGAAGAAACCAGAATACCATAGAGGAGATAAACATAAAGTTCATAAAAGACAACAATATACATGTAGTCAGGCGATTGTCCGGCGGAGGAGCGGTATATCATGACCTTGGAAATCTGAACTTCACCTTTATAGTCAAAAACAAGGGTGATGTGGCTGACAACTTTAAAAAGTTCACTGAGCCTGTAGTTAGCCTGCTTAGGTCCTTGGGAGTGGATGCACAGTTTACAGGCAGAAACGATATCACAATAGACGGCAAAAAATTCTCAGGCAATGCCCAGTATTATTACAAGGATAGGCTGCTTCATCATGGCACCATACTGTTCAATTCCGACCTGGCCAGAGTGCAGGAAGCCCTCAACGTGAGCCATGACAAGATAGAATCCAAGGGGGTAAAATCGGTCAGGAGCAGGGTTACCAACATCCAGCCATATCTTAAGGATGACATATCGCTTGAGGATTTCAAGGATTCCCTGTTGAAGTTCATATTGAATGACCCGGATTACAAGGAAAAGGAATATGTCCTTACAGAAAAGGATCTGAAAGCAATAAACGAGCTGGTTGAAAGCAAATACGCCACCTGGGAGTGGAACTACGGGGAATCACCGGAATTCAATATGGAGAAAAAGAGGCGGTTTGCCGGCGGAAAGCTGGACCTAAGGTTCAACGTAAAGCGCGACAGGGTGAGCACAATAAGCCAGATCAGGATCCTGGGCGACTTTTTCGGCAAGAAAGAAATATTCGAGCTAGAGTCAAGGCTAGTCGGGACCTTGTACAAGGAAGAGGCTGTGAGAAGCCTGCTTGAGTCTATCGACTTTGAAAGCTACTTTGCGGGCATCACCATAGATGATTTCTTACAGTGTATGTTCTATTGATGAAGCGACTTAATTTCTATAGAAAGATTATAGTGATCAACCACATAAAAAGCATCTATAATTATAAATTAGATAATAGATGAAAGGACATGATGATCAAAAGCATACAAGTAACAAAACCTAACCGGGATGCCTGAGCTTTCAGCCGGCATCCCGATTATATTGACGCACTTATCGCTTTACCCGAGCATTGCCCTGCCAGATGTTCCAGACCTGGTCTTCGTCGATGGGAAGCCCATAGTCCGTGAGCAGGGTGGTGACCAATGCGCTGGTTGCCCAGCCGAACTGGATCCATTTCACAGGCTCCCAGCCTTTCAGGATCCCGTATAACATCCCGCCTACAAAGGCATCGCCACCTCCGATCCGGTCCAGGACTGAAATCTCCCTGGGCTCAACCACATACCAGCTGTCCCCTTCCCGCATGATGGCGCCCCACATGTGACGGTTAGCGTCTATGACCTCGCGCAGGGTCGTGGCAAAAACAGAAGCATAAGGAAAGAGCTTCTTAGCTCGCTCAATCATTTCTTTAAATCCATCGATTTTCCTTGACAGGTCCCGGCCGCCTGCTTCCGGCCCCGGTATGCCCAAGCAAAGCTGGAAATCCTCTTCGTTGCCGACCAGGATATCAGCCAGGTCGGCAATTTCAGTAAAGGCAGCCCTCAACTCCTGTTCCCTGCCCTTCCAGAAGGATGCCCGGTAATTCAGGTCAAAGGATATTTTGCTGCCATATTTTTTAGCCGTCCTCGCTATCTCTAGACAAAATTCGCTCGTCTCCGGCGACAAAGCCCCGATCAGGCCGGAGACGTGAACGATCCCTATGCCTTCCCTGCCAAAGATCCTGTCAAGGTCAAAATCCTTGGCATTCAAGGTGCGTCCAACCTCGCCCGCCCGGTCATTATATACTATCGGTCCTCGAGCGCCAAAGCCGCTGTCGGCGATATTGAACTGGTGCCTGTAGCCCCATGGTCCGCCCTGTGGTACATCCCTGCCCTCATATGCGATGTTCCTACTCCTAAGATTGCTCTTGATAAAGGCTGCTATGGGGCTGTCCTTGACAAATGTGGTCAGCACCTTGCAGGGAAGCCCGAGGGCGGCGGATATGCTCAAAACATTCGTCTCCGCGCTTGTTGCATGCATATAAAAGGTGTCGCTCGTATGCACAGGCTGCCTGTTGCAGGGAGTAATGCGCACCCCCATGCTGGTCGGAGCCAGGAGCGCATAGGTGTAGTCCTTTTTCAGGTCCATTCTTAGGATACCTCCTTATCGTTCATGCCAAAATACCGTACAGCATTATTGTAGCATATGTCCTCTATCATTGAGCCCAGCAGTTCCTCGTCCTGCGGGACCTCGCCCTTTTCCGCCCATTCCCCGATCAGGTCGCACAGGATCCTTCTGAAGTACTCATGCCTGGGATATGAGAGGAAGCTGCGCGAGTCAGTGAGCATCCCCACGAAATTGCCCAAAAGCCCTAGGTTCCCCAGGGTCTTTAGCTGATTGAGCATGCCGTCCTTGTGGTCGTTGAACCACCAGGCTGCCCCGAGCTGGAGCTTGCCCGGCATGCCTCCTCCCTGGAAGCAGCCCATGATGGACGCTATTTTTGCATTATCCTGCTCATTCAGGCAGTAAAGGATCGTCCTAGGCAGGCCTCCGGCCTTATCCATGGCATTCAGGAGCTTGGCCAGGTCATCGGCTGATATGCCGTCCCCTATGGCATCAAATCCTGTATCAGGCCCGACCAGTCCAAACATCCTTTCATTGCTGTTTCGGATGACCCCCATATGGACCTGCATCACGAAATCCAGGCTGGCGTATATATTGCCCAACGCGACCAGAAGGCGGGTCCTGTAAATATCGATATCTGCCTGGGAGAGGCCCCCGCCTGCCAGTGCCTTTTTAAAAGCCTTATCTGCATCTTCTGCAGTACCCTCAGAAAAAGCAAAGCTTCCGAATGAAATGTCCGAGATCCTGCATCCGACCGACTTGAAGAACTGGGCCCGTATCCTCAAAGCCTCAACCAGCTCATCGAAGGAGGTGATAGTGATACCAGCCGTCCTAGAAAGCTGGGAGATATAGGCAGCAAAGCCTTTGGCCGCAAGGTTGAAGGCAGCCTCGGGGCGGAATGTGGGCAGCACCTTTACAGGGAAATCCTTAGCTTTTTTAAGCTCGATATGGCAGTGTAAGTCATCAGCTGGGTCATCAGTGGTGCAAAGAGCCCTGACATTGGACCCTCTGATCAGAGAACGGGCTGAATAGTCCTTCTGTGCAAGCTTTTCATTGCATGCCTCCCAGATTTTCCGAGCAGTCCTGGGGGACAACAGCTCATCCACCCCGAAATAGCGCTTGAGCTCAAGGTGGGTCCAATGGTAAAGGGGATTGCCCAAAGCTCTGGGCAGGGTCTCCGCCCACTTTAAGAACTTGTCATACGGATCCGCATCGCCTGTTATGTATTGCTCCTCTACCCCGTTGGCCCGCATAAGCCGCCATTTGTAATGGTCGCCTCCAAGCCATATCTCGGTCATATTGCTGAAGCTTTTGTCCTCGAGTATTTCACTGGGGCTCAGGTGACAGTGATAATCGAAAATCGGCATGTCCTCCGCATGCTCGTGATACAGCTGCTTTGCCGTATCGGTATTCAGCATGAAATCATCGTGAATAAAAGCTTTCACTCCTGTCCCCTCCTCTCAAAAATCCTTTTATCAGCCCATAGCCCGACAGCGGGATTGCTGATGTAAAAAACCTCTTCCCCACTGGTGAGGGTATTGAATCCATCCTTCAGCCTGTCAGGCCTGTACAGCTCCAGGGCGTCCTCTAGCGCCATGTATTTGAAGCCTACACCCTCGACCTCTTCTTTTGAAAGATGTCCTGCAGCATATGTGATCCCGAATCTGCCGTCCGAGGATCCATGGATCAGGTGGGCGGCTGCTGAGAGATTGGCCTGCAGATCTTCATTAGCCTTGTACAGGTCGAGTATTTTTGTCCTACCCCTATAGCCGTATTTTCGGACAAGGTTATCGATCCCATCATCCTCGCCGAATTTCCGGATACCCGGCCCTATGATGACAAGCTCGCCCCCATCGGCAACAGCCATACGGGTACGGTAAATGGCCTTATTGCCTAGCCAGGTGCTTTTGTATTCCCGCTCGTCCAGGTAAACGACGACCTTTTTGACCGGCTCGTCAAGGCAGGCAAGGTTCTTCTTCTGGCTTAAAGCTACAGCCTCTTCAAATTGGCTGCGGTCCCGGCCGATGAAAAGCCCTTCGACATTGACCTTATCTCCCGACAGGGTAGTTACGGTCATAACATAAATAAGTGGAATACTTTTCAGGAAATTCGCTTCTGCATAGTCGAAAACCTTCCTGACAGGAGAATAGTCACGGCCCATTATCTTCTCCATGCCATATACAGCTCCGAGAAAATGGGATTTATCGATCATATCCTTGCCACCGCAGCCTACCAGGATGTTCTTGGTGTAATTGGCCATGCCCACGACCTCATGGGGAACGACCTGGCCGATAGATATGATCAGGTCATAGGAAGGGTCCAGCAATCTCTTGTTGACCAGCACATCAATGGAATAGTCAAGCAAACCCTCAGAGACTTCCCTGACAAAGCCTGCAGGCACCTCTCCGATTCTTTCCACATCGGCCCTCCAATTGTGTGCGATAATGGACTCGAAAGGGACTTCAGGGCCGAACAGCTCCAGGCACTCCTCCCGGGTCATCGGGTCATGGGTGCCCAGGGCAGGCATAATATCGACCTGACAAGTGTCCTTGAGCAGCTCATAATACATGCTGGTTATCCTGCCTGCATAGGAATGCAGTCGGGTCAAATCAGGAGGCAGGAGGAGGACTTTACTTAGCCTTCGCCCCTTGACTGACTCTCGCAAGGAAGCCAGTATCTCAGTATCGGAAAACATCTCTTCACCTCATCTCAGATGAAAAGCAGTACGCATCCGGCCTATACCCCGGAATAGGCTGAGAACCCCCCGTCCACGGGGACCACGATGCCGGTCACGAATCTTGACGCATCGGAGCAGAGCCACAAAAGGGTCCCTACCAGCTCCTCCGGCTCGCCCAGCCGTCCCAAGGGAGTCATGTTAAGGATCTTTTTCGTTCTTTCCGTTGGTGTACCATCAGCATTGAAAAGGAGAGACCGGTTCTGGTTGGTCAGGAAGAAGCCGGGTGCTATGGCATTGACCCGGATACCGGCCTTGGAGAAATGGACAGCCAGCCATTGGGTAAAGTTCGAAACAGCCGCTTTTGCCCCGCTGTACGCGGGGATCTTCGTCAACGGGCTGAATGCATTCATGGATGTGATATTGATAATGACACCATTTCTGTCTATCATATCCCTGGCGAAGGTCTGGGTCGTGATTAGGGTGCCCAGAAAGTTCAGGTTGAAGACGTATTCGATATCTTCAGGCTCCAGATCGAAGAAGGTTACCGAACCCTTTCCCCCTTCCAGGTCGGCCTTGGTGAGGAATTCCATGGAGGTCGTCCCTTTGGGATGATTACCACCTGCTCCGTTTACCAGGATATTGCAGAGCCCAAGCTCCTTGTTAACGACCTCCCTTGCCGCTTCCATGCTGTCCTTGTCAAGCACATTGCATCCGATGCCAATTGCCCTGCCGCCCTGCCGAGTTATCTCCCCTGCTACCTTGTCTGCGTTTTCCTGCTTCCGGGACAATACAGCTACCCATGCGCCGCACTTTGCCAGGGCTTTTGCCATCGTACCGCAAAGGACACCGCCACCCCCTGTAACGACAGCCACCTTGTCCTGCAAATCAACGCTAAAGCCTGGATCCATTTTCTGATAACCCCCTTATCAACCTATGGGTGTCTGCATCAGCCTGTGTAGACAGTAGATGCGGTCGTGCCTCCTTCACCGGTCCAGTTGGTATGGTAGAACTCGCCCCGGGGCCTGTCGATCCTCTCGTAGGTATGGGCCCCGAAATAGTCGCGCTGGGCCTGAAGCAGGTTGGCAGGCAGCCTTTCGGTCCTGTAGCCGTCAAAGTAGCTGAGCGCTGAAGCAAAGGCGGGTACAGGAATGCCATTCAGGACAGCCGCGGAAACAGCCCTTCTCCAGCCTGCCTGGGCCTTTTCCACCTTTTCCTTGAAGAAGGGGTCCAAAAGCAGGTTGACAAGCCCATTGTCCCTGTCAAAGGCCTTTTTGATCTCCTCAAGGAACACTGACCGTATGATGCAGCCACCGCGCCACATCAGTGCTATATCGCCGTACCTGAGGTCCCACCCGTAGGTCTTAGCCGCTGCCTGTAGGAGGGTGAAGCCCTGTGCATAGGAAACGATCTTCGAAGCATACAGCGCATCCTTTATATCATTGATGAACTGCTGTCTGTCGCCTGTGAACCTTGGCTCAGGTCCGGTGATGGACCTGGATGCGGTTACCCGCTCATCCTTCATGGCCGACAAAAAGCGGGCATAAACCGCTTCCCCGATCAGGGTCAGGGGGATACCCTCCTCCAGGGATGCGATCGAGGTCCATTTGCCGGTGCCCTTCTGGCCCGCTGTATCCAGTATCTTTTCCACCAGCGGGGTGCCGTCAGTATCCTTGTATGCGAGTATGTCCCGTGTGATCTCAATGAGGTAGCTGTTCAACTCTCCTGCGTTCCACTCCTTGAATACCTCATGCATTTCATCTGCGGTCATACCCAGGTATTCCTTCATAAGATAATAGGCCTCGCAAATAAGCTGCATATCACCGTATTCGATGCCATTATGGACCATTTTGACGAAGTGGCCGGCACCGTTGTCCCCGACCCAATCGCAGCAAGGCGTGCCGTCACTGACCTTGGCTGCTATTGCCTGAAATATCGGCTTTACATGGGGCCATGCAGCAGGGGAGCCACCGGGCATGATGCTCGGGCCCTTTAGCGCACCCTCTTCGCCCCCTGACACGCCTGTGCCGATATATAAAAGACCCTTTTCTTCAACATACCTGGTGCGGCGAATCGTATCCGGGTAGTGTGAATTGCCGCCATCGATTATGATGTCGCCCTTGTCAAGATAGGGTAGCAATAGATCGATAAAATCATCCACAGGCTTGCCGGCTTTCACCATCAGCATGACTTTTCTTGGGGATTTAAGCGCTGCGACCAGCTCTTCGATAGAATATGTCCCGATTATGTTCTTGCCCCTGGCCCGGCCCTCGACAAACCTGGTCACCTTGTCAAGGCTGCGGTTGAACACAGCCACCGTAAAGCCCTTGCTTTCCATATTCAGGGCAAGGTTTTCACCCATGACCGCAAGGCCTATAAGACCTATATCAGCTTTGCCCATTTTGATTTTCCTCCTTTGGCAAACGTGCGATTGTTTGACATGTCCTGTATTTATATTATATTATTAATATCTGCAATATACTTTGCTTATATTGTGTGTTATATTGCAAATATTGCTTACATTAACAGGGAGGTGGTAGCTTTGAGCACCCAGCAGTTCACCGCCCGGCAATATATGGTGAGCCCCGATTTTGAGTTCTTCCATTACAAGGATGACAACAACCTTGAGGTGGAGTACCACTACCATGACTTCTATGAAATCTATTTTTTTATATCCGGCAGGGTAGCATACATAGTGGAGGGCAAGTTCTATTCCCTGAAACCCGGAGATATTTTACTTATAAACAACAAGGAGCTCCATAAACCAATTATCGATGAAGGGACCTATGAAAGGTTCGTCATCTGGATAAACCCCGACTTCATCAGAAGTGCCTGCACAAGTGAGACCGACCTTTTTAAATGCTTCGAGTCGACCTCAAAAAAGAGGTATAACCTGCTCCGGCCGGACGCTAAAACGCTCAACATCATAAAAGCTACGATAAACAAGCTCAATGTTGCCTATACCGGCAAGGGATACGGAAGTGATGTATTGACCAGGCTCTATGTCCTGGAGCTGCTCATCCTCCTGAACAGGGTATACCTGGAGAGCGATGTTGCAGCGATGAAGGGAGATATCGTTTATAACTCCAGGATCGATGAAATCATCTGCTATGTAAATGCCAACCTGGACAAGGACCTTTCACTGGATGCCCTCTCCGCCAGGTATTACATCAGCAAATACCACCTTTTGAGGGAATTCAAAAGGCATACGGGCTATACTCTTTATGGCTACATCCGCCAGAAGCGGCTCATTGCGGCAAAAGCGCTCCTTAAGGATGGCATGAGTATAACCGACGTATGCCAGGCATGTGGGTTTAATGACTATTCGAACTTCATCCGGGCATTCAGCAAGACCTTCAATATATCCCCCAAGAAATACTCACAGCAGTATTCTAATGAGATTAAAGCATAAGCACTAATACTTAGTAAATCAGCATGATAAATAATATAATCATGAACAAAAGTACTAAAAAATACGACAGGCAGCCTAGTTTCAATTTGTCCACCATCCTATAAATATAGATAAGATCCTGCATGTTGTTTTTGAACGTTAGATTCCTGTTGACATTGCATAATGGGGAGATTATGTGTATCTCTCCCCTAGTTTTGGGCACTGTTGTCCCTTTCCGCGAAAGCTCTTCTGCCAGATAGGCTCCTATCACTTCCGTCTTCTCCATGCACACTATTGTATCTACATTATTGTGTGCAAGATAGGGTACAGCCAGCTCTCTTGCTACTTCCCTGGCAACTACCGAGCTGGTCTTCAGGTTATCCAGATCAAGATAATGATTCATGTGCAGGCGGCTGGTAGTGAAATGGCCTGGAATCACTTGCAGGCTTATCGCAGGATTCCTGGCTAAGGAAATAGTGAAAGCCTTCTTTTTCATTTTCTACACCCCCATACAGAATGAATCTGAACAGCTTCCCCATACCTTTAAGCCTTGCAATGATAAGTACCGGTTTGTGATATGTATAATGGCATGTATATTTCTGTAATATATACTTTAATTATACTATAAATACTGCATAAATTAAAATGCATTTATAATGTCAAGGTATTTATCTTGAATTTTTCCACGAAAGGGACATTCTGCCTCCACGAAGCGCGACATGAATCCGAAACTGGCAGAATTTCTAATATGATTGATGGACTTATTCCTCTCCTGAGTACTCATCCTCCTCAAGATGAAGGCTGACCTCGATACGAACCAGGGACCTGCGCAATAGGACTTGCAGGCTCTGGATCCTGATCTCTTCTGACTCTTCCCGCATCGCGGCTTCAGCTTCCTGGCGATCCCTCTCTGCGCGCTCGCGGTCGATCTCTTCCGGGCGCTGGGCTATGGTGCTGAAGATCTTCACCGATTTATTAGCTATCTTGGCTATGCCGCCAAATACGGCGAGCTTCTTTTCAATTCCGTTGTTAAAAATACGCAGGATCCCGTCTCCCAGCACGGCTGATACCGGCGCATGGCCAGGCAGCACGCCCAGGTCCCCGTCGATGCACCGCATGATAACCATATCGGCCTTTTCCACGAACTTGACCCCGCGGGGCGTGATTATGGTCAGATCGATTTTTTTGTCATTTATAACGTCAGGTTGCTGCATAGCCATTTTCATTACCTGCCTTGCGCTTTCCTGTACCGTTCCACGACTTCATCTATAGTCCCCACATTGAGGAAATAGCCTTCCGGTATATCGTCATGGACTCCCTCGATTATCTCCCTGAAGCCCCGGACTGTCTCGTCAATGGTTACATACATGCCGGGTA
>JAKORJ010000141.1 GCA_029777885.1 Bacillota bacterium
GAGCCATTGCAGCTATTGGGAGCATTTGCTGCTATTTGAGCACCCGCATGGAGTTCAGCACCGCCAGCAGGGCAGCGCCAACGTCTGCAAAGACGGCTTCCCACATGCCGGCCAGACCGGCGCTTCCTAAAAGCAGGACCAGGATCTTTATGGCAAGGGCCATAGAGATGTTCTGAACCACGATTTTGCTCGTTTTCCTTGCGATCGTTATGGCCTCGGCCACTTTCGACGGCTCATCGGTCATCAGCACGACATCTGCTGCCTCGATCGCCGTATCGGAGCCTATGGCTCCCATAGCGATCCCCACATCTGCCCTTGCAAGCACAGGGGCGTCATTTATCCCGTCACCTACGAAGGCTGTCTTGCCTTTCCTTTTGCCCTTCATTATCTCCTCGATTCGTTCGACTTTCTGATGAGGCAGGAGCTCGGGATAATACTCGCTTATGCCTGCTTTTTGGGCTGCATTGGCTACAGCCCTTTCCCGGTCCCCGGACAGGATCACAGTACGGTTCACACCCAGGGCTTTCAGCTCCTTTACTGCAGAATGCACACCATCCTTCAGATCATCCGCGATCTCCAGGTATCCGCAGTAGACCCCGTCCCGGGCCACATGGACCGTAGTATCATCAGCTGCGCTTGCAGCCGACAGCTCGTTTATCGTATCAGCCCAAATCCTGTGGGACAGGTCATCCCTGGCTTCATTTGGCATCATTCCCTGCAGCCCACCCGGGGCCACATCCCCAGCAGGCTTCACATTCTCACTTATCATAAGCCTTGTGTTGCCAGCCAGCACGCGTCTGCCATTGACCACTGCCCTTATGCCCATACCACTCAATTCCTCATGGTCGCTGACCGCGTCCCGGGAGATCTCCTTACCGTAGGCTGTTAGTATGGATCTGGCGATCGGGTGGTTCGAGTGATACTCGGCGTGGGCTGCCAGCTCTAAAAGCTCAGCCTCTCCGATGCTCCCGGCGGGCATTATCCTGGACACCTTGAATTCTCCCCTGGTGATGGTGCCGGTTTTGTCGAACACCACGGTATCCACATCCCTCAAGGCCTCCAGGCTGCCTCCGCCCTTTACCAGTATACCCTTGCGGGAAGCCCCGCCTATGCCGCCGAAAAAGCTCAAGGGTATGGATATGACGAGAGCGCAAGGGCAGGCTATGACGAGGAATATCAGCCCCCGGTACAGCCAATCCGAGAATACCGCACCGGGTACTACCAGGGGCGGTAGAAATGCAATTACTGCGGCTGCAGCTACGACTATGGGGGTATAGACCCTTGCAAACTTCGTTATGAATTGCTCTGTGGGCGCCTTTCTGCCAGAGGCATTCTCCACAAGGTCGAGGATCCGAGATACGGTCGATTCGGCAAATTCCTTTTGCACTCTAAGGGTCAGGGTACCGGTCATGTTTATTGAACCGCTCAACACCTCGCCGCCTGGCTGTGCGCTCTTTGGCAGGGATTCCCCGGTCAGAGCCGATACATCCAGCTCAGTTCTTCCCTCAAGCACGATGCCATCGATCGGCACGCGCTCGCCTGGTCTCACTACTATGGTATCGCCAACCTTCAGCTCTTCCGGGTGGACCGTCGTTATGCGGCCCTCCGTGAGCAGGTTTGCCCTGTCAGGCTTTATATCGAGCAGGGATCTGATGGATCTCCTTGAATGGTTCACCGCGGCATCCTGGAATTCTTCGCCTATGCGGTAAAACAGCATTACTGACACAGCCTCCGGGAATTCACCGATGGCTAAAGCCCCTATCGTGGCAAGGCTCATGAGGAAATTCTCATCGAATATCTGTCCCCTGATTATGTTCCTTCCGGCATTTAAAAGCACTTCACCGCCGATCACCAGGTAAGCAGCAAGAAACAGGACATTCTTTGCCATATCCTGCGGTATCACAAGCGCTCCAATGAAAACAGCAATTCCCGCAAGGAGCAGGATACGGTCCCGGCTGAAGAAGGACTCCCTCTCCTCCCCTTCATGACGGTCGTAAATATGATGGTGTATATGCTCATGTGTGCAGGTTGCACAGCCTGACTTTTCAGTAATCGGCCTCTTTTTGCTTGACAGCTTCTTATTGTCCAAGTTGACTTTCAGCATAGGCTCCTCCTACCGATGTCTTACATGCTCCAGCCCTACGGCGAACAGCTTACTTATATGGTCGTCGTCAAGCGAATAGTATACCTGCTTCCCTTCCCTGCGGTATTTGACAAGGCGGGCGGACTTGAGCACCCTGAGCTGGTGGGATACCGCCGACTGGCTCATGCCAAGGGCGGCCGCCACATCGCACACGCACATCTCCGCTATGGACAAGGCATTCATAATGGATAAGCGGGTCGCGTCCCCCAATACCTTGTAGAGATTCTGCAGGTCCTCTATGGTTTCTTCGGACAGCAAGGCTTTTCTGACCTTGTTTACAGTTTCTTCGTGTATGCACTGAAGGTCACAGGTATCTATATCCTTAGCAGACATCTTACTTCCCCCATTCTCTATACATATGAACGATTGTTCATATGTTCACTTATATTATATGTTCTCCATGTATATTTTGTCAATATTTTTATGCACGCCTGAAAAGACGCAGAAGCCAGGAGCATTCTGGCTATATAAGGCTTGCTGATAAAAAAATCCCGGGCTCGCCGGGATAATGTGGTGTAACTTGTATGACTTATCAGTGGGTTTCCGTTGTTGTAGCGTTCGCTGTTTCCATCAGCCCTTCCTGGCTGAGGATGAAGTCGCACAGGGCCTGGGCCGCATGGGGGCGTCCCAGACTGCTTATCCTCTCCTTCATCCGCATGGTGTTCTCCTGGTCAGTTAGTATCTGATGCACAGCCATATCAAGGGTAAAGGTCTTGGATTCCTTCATGGCAAGGCCATTGTTCAGTAGAAACTCCACGTTGCGATCCTCCTGACCGGGTATCGGATTTACCAGCACCATGGGAAGGCCTTTGGCCAGGCATTCGGACACCGTGAGTCCGCCGGGCTTTGTCAGGATGCAGTCCGCGGCATCCATCATCAGCTCAACATTGTTCACAAAGCCGAAGTTATACAGCTTTTTGCGCATTTCAAGATTGTCGATCCGCTTTTTTATTGCTTTATTTCTGCCACAGACGGACAGGATCTGAAAGTCCAGGTCCATTTCGTCAAGCTGCTCTATGATCTTGACTATATTGCCATAGCCCATGCTGCCGCTCATGACCAGCACGGTACTCTTATCCTCTATGCCAAGGGCGGCCCGGGCATCGGCAGCAGGTATACGGGAAGCAAACTTTTTCATGATGGGTATGCCCGTCGGCAGGAGCTGCTTGGGATCAAGACCCTTCATTTCAGCCTGGTGTACAAGGAGCTCATTGGCTATCACATAGTAGTCGAGCCTTGTGTCCCCCCAAAAGGGGTGGATCGTAAAGTCGGTGACTATCCCTATGGTAATGAAATTTTGCCCGTCGCGCTCCATATAGGTCACTACCTGGGCGGCAAAGGGGTGGCTGCAGACGACCACATCAGGGTTGTAGCCTTCGATAAAGCCCTTGAGCTTTTTGCCCCAGATAGTGTTCGTGTGCCTGCTGACCTTGAGCTTGGCGTCGCTTTTGTCTAGCTTTTCCGCCAGGCGATACAACTTGCCGTAAAATCCGGGAGTCAGCTTTGTGGATATAAGGTAACCCTTGTTGATGGACTTGCTGATGACAGGGTTTATGTATTCAAACGTGTCGATCATCCGGCATTCGATGTTTTTCTCTTCCAAGCATTCCATTACTGCTTTTGCCGTCTGGTTATGCCCGTGTCCGGCATTCACAGACAAAAACAGTACCTTCATAGCCTTCTCTCCGATCCTTAGCTTGTTCTACCTGTTTATATTATTCTATACTATTTGAAAATATGAATCCAGCGGAAGTTTTGTCATAAAAAGAGGAAGCCACTTTACGTGACTCCCTCCCTTGCTGACTTTAGCATTGAGCCTGTTATGCCTCTGCACCGAAGCCGCGGAAGACTCTGTCCCCGCTGAACAGGATAACGAGGATCAGGAAGAAGAACAGCAATTCGCTGCCATCTCTGAACAAACCGCAGTTGCAGAAGAAGATGACGAGGAGCAGGAAGAAGAACAACAGGCTTTCATCGTCCCTATTGAAGAAACTCATCACCTATACCTCCTTTAATATTGTAAGATACGGAGCCATGCCGCCACGTTATCGGTAAATCATTGAACGTACCGGATATATAAACTGCTTTAGCATGCTCCCTATATTACAGTATATGTGGAGATAAGGAATGGGTGTATTTCTGAAACTATTTCCTGCCGTATAATGGGCCGAAATTTTGACATGCCCTGTAGTCAGCGCCCTGGGGATCCATCACGCCGAAAGCCCCCCAGGCGGAAGGCCTGAATATCCTTTCCTCAGGCACATTGTGCATGGCAACGGGTATTCGCAGGATAGACGCCAGCGTGATCAGGTCGCCGCCGATATGGCCGTAGCTCAGGGCCCCGTGATTGGCACCCCAGTTGTTCATCACCGAGTAAACGTCCTTGAAGGCGCCCTGGCCTGTCAGGATGGGGACGAACCAGGTGGTGGGCCAGGTGGGGTCGGTCCGGTTGTTCAGCTTGTCATGTATTTCCGGATCTATATCCACGGCATAGCCTTCCGCTATCTGAAGGACGGGACCCAGGCCATGGATGATGTTGAGCCTGCACATGGTCATTGGCATAGTGCCCTTGGTCAGGAAGTTGGACGAAAAGCCGCCGCCCCTGAAGTAGTCGGTGTTGGCGGGGCGCCATGACGTAGCATCAAGGCATTTGCCCACATCCTCCGGCGTGATCTCCCAGAAGGGCTTCATGACCGGCTGACCGTCCCGGGTCATTTGGCCCGTAGCATCCAGAGTGCAGGAGCCGGAGTTCAAAAGGTGTATGATGCCGTTTTCAGCCAGGCCGGTTAGCTCCTTGCCCGTGACCCGCTTTACGGCTTCTCTGCTCCAGTAGGTGCGCACATCCGCAAAGAGCTGGGCGGTGTTGGTCAAAAGGTGCCCAAAGAGCATGGCCACGCCGTTTAAGCTGTCATTTTCCGTTGCAAGTATGAAGGGCTCCCTAATGCCGTTCCAGTCAAAGGAGGAGTTGAGTATCGCCTCGGTGAAATCACCGTTGGGCATGAAGTCGGTCCACTGGCGCTGGCCCTGGAAACCGCCCGCTAAAGCGTTGTGGCCCATCGCTTCCTCCTCGTAGCCCATCTCTGCGAGCTTCGGATTGCCTATCATAAGGTCCCTGGCTATCAGGGTCATCTTAACTACGGTCTCCCAGTCCTTGCCGAGCTCTACGCGGCTCTTTTGCTTCTCCGGAGGATTCGTGTTGCTGCCCTCTTTGCAGTTTGCCTTAGTCCAGGCAAGGGCCCTTTCGTATTCCTCCCTGTCATATATCTCGCCCTGGATGCGCCGCATGAATTCGCTCATGTCGATCTGCTCCACCCGCATCCCCAGGTATTTTTCAAAGAAGTCATGGTCCACCATGGAGCCGGCTATGCCCATGGAGACCCCGCCCATGGCAAGGTAGGACTTGTTGCGCATCGTGGCTGCTGCCAGCGCAGCCCTTCCGAACTGCAGGAGCTTTTGCTGCACATCCGCCGGAATGCTGGTGTCGCCCGCATCCTGGACGTCCCTGCCGTAAATGCCGAAGGCCGGTAGCCCCTTTTGGTTGTGGGCCGCGAGCACTGCCGCGAGGTATACTGCCCCCGGGCGCTCCGTGCCGTTGAAGCCCCAGACGGCCTTTATGGTATAGGGGTTCATGTCCATGGTCTCGGACCCATAGGTCCAGCTGGCTGTGACTGTCAGGGTGATCGCTACCCCTTCCCGGGCGAACTTCTCCGCAGCCATCGCCGCTTCAGCCACACCGCCGATGCACCTGTCGGCGATCACGCATTCAACGGGCATGCCGTTGGAATGGCGCAGGTTTTCCGACAGGAACCTTGCCGCGGCTTTCGCCAGGTTCATGGTCTGGTCCTCCAGGGCTTCCCTGACGCCTTTTCTCCTGCCGTCGATCACGGGGCGGATGCCTATCTTGGGCAGGCTGTCCCTGTAACGGTACTCCAGGGGCGCTTGCCTGATATCTTTGACATTTGCCATTTTCCTTTTCCTCCTTTGTAATATATATTCCAGTTTATGCAGCCAATTATTAACGAAGTGAATATTGTGAATTTCTGCCATGGATATTATATCACCGAAGGTAAAAGGTTTAAAGCAAAACCGCCATCCCAATGCTTCTGAAAAGATGGCGGTCATCGTTCAATCATTTCTCATGCTTTTTCTTAGGCTCTTCGCGACACTCAGGGCAGCAGTTCTCTGCGTAGAGATGGTCCCATATGGCTGCATGCTTCTGCTCGTCGGTGATTATCTCGACCAGCATGTTGATATGGCGGCGGTCCTGCATCGCATACAGTATCCTGCGGTATTTTCCCACGGCCGCCAGCTCACCCATGAATGCCTCGTGAATGCCCTCGCAGTATGTTTTAGGCTGCTTGTGCTCCCCGTTCATCGCAGGCGGCAGGACTTCGCCCGCGATCTCGCAGTAAATGTGCCTGAACAGGTTGTTGTGCTTGCGTTCATCGTCGCGGATGCCGGCTATTATGTCCTTTTGCTCCTTGGTCGGGGCGAGCTTGATCATATGGTCGTAGAACATCTCATCATGCCGTTCATCAGCCACCGCCTCCGCTATGAGCTCAAGAGCCGGTACAAGGTTTTGCGGATAGGTATAATAGTCATTCATCACCTCGGGGCAGACAGGCCTTGGCGGCGGCTCGGGCATGGGCGGATAGGGCGATACGATGGGCGGCTCTCCCATATATGACGGATATGACGGGGGATAGCGCCGGTGAGCATGGCCATAGGTCATATAGGGTGTATGGTAGTAGCCATTGTAACAAGCCATTCTTTAGACCTCCTCAATGATATTGAACCTTATACCATGATATGCCTGCTGCCGGATATGTGTTAATATCTTGTATCTGAGGAGGCCTCGAGCGCTCCGTGTTCAGTTGGGCCTGCCTGATAGGCTGGCGGGCGGGTCTGAAACGAAAAACCTGTAGGTGTTTTTCCCTTGGCCCTTGGCAAGGTACATGGCCGTATCCGCATACCTGATGAGGGTGTTCGCGTCTTCCCCGTCCTTGGGATATGAGCTTATCCCTATGCTGGGCGTGACATATATCTCAGCCCCGTCCAGCACGAAGGGCTTGCCGGTGTCCTCCAGGATCCTGCCTGCGACCTTCTTGATATCATCCTTTGTGATCTTTCTGAGCACGATCACGAATTCATCTCCGCCGTAGCGGGCAATGACATCCCCCTTGCGCACGCACTTTTTCATCCTTTCCGCTACCAGCTTCAAAAGCTCGTCCCCGTAGTCATGGCCCATGGTGTCATTTATGGTTTTGAACCGGTCCAGGTCAATGAACATGATGCTGAAGGATGTGCCGTTTATCTTGCATTCTTCTATCACTTTCTCAATATAGCCCTTTATGAAATACCTGTTCGGAAGGCCGGTGAGGCTGTCGTGGTAGGCCAGGTAGCCTATCTTCTCCTCGGACATCTTGCGCTCCGTTATGTCGATGACCGTACCGATGATCGCAGGCTTGTCGTTGAACATGCTGTTGGCCGCCTTGACCTGGACGTAGAGCATGTTACCGTCCCTGGTCATCACCCTGAGCTCCTCTGACTCAAAGTCCGTATGGCCTCTTTCCAATCTCCAGATCATTGCATCGAGCCTGGGCTTGTCCTCAGGGTGGCAGATGCCTGACATGCCCGCCTTGTTGATCTCATGCAGGCTGTAGCCGATCAGGTCGGTGATATAGGGGTTCGCATAGATGATCGAGCCGTTTTGGTATATGTATACGCCCGACAGCGAACCCTCCACCAGGCTCCTGTATTTGTACTCGGCTTCAGCCAGGGCCTTTTCCATGGATTTCCGCTTCGAGATGTCCTTGCTCATAACGAGGATGGCAGGGCTGCCCCTGAAGGTAGACATAGCCACCGAGAATTCGATCTCCAGCGTACTGCCGTCAGCCAGCTTCAGTTTGCGTTCAAATATGCCCTGCTTGTCACTGGTCCAACTGCCTAGTATCCTTTTCAGCTCTTCATGCTCGCTTTGGTCGACAAGGCTCAACAACGGCTTGCCTATAAGGTCCTCCTTGCTGTTCTTATTGAGCATCCTGACCGTGGCAGGGTTCACATATACTATTTGCATGTCTTGCTGCACGATTATCGACTCTGGCAGGGAATCCAGGAGGCGCTGGTAGTCCTCGTAGCTGCTCAGCAGGCTTTGGTGGTACTTAAGCCTGTTGTACAGGTTGAACAGGGCTATTGACGTATATGTGACCAGGACTATCAGTATCAGGACCGCGTTGAGCTCTTCGCCGTGCTGAAAGGAGAAGATAAGCCCGGTCAGCGTTAAAACAAGAGTGAAGAGCAGGTAGGCAATAAGGCCGCGGAAGCTGTTAAAGGATATAATTATGTAAAATGCTACCAGGAGGAAAAACAGTGACTCCAACTCGTCGAAATCGTTCACAAACCAGATATGGGCTGCAAAGGCGGTGATGTAGAAAAAAGCGCTGTACAGGAAATAATCGATCCTCTTGCGTATGAAATCGTTCTTGGATGATAATATGTAAACCACTGCAGAATAGGCCAATAAGGTCAGTGCGAATATACCGATGACGGTGATGCGGGATTGGCTGGCCGTAATGAAGGCCGCGAGGGCAAACGCCAACAGGATCCCTGCCAGAAACATGTGTCTGTATGTACTTATCTCACTGTCGCTAAATTCTGTTCGTCGATCGATTAGCTCTAGCTTGCTGAGCAATCCTCTCACTTTATCAACCCCTTACCCCGCTAAGCAAACAATTATTATCTATATCTAATATCATCTATACTAAATTTTTATAATTTAAATATATTATATATCATATTTACAAAAAATAAGGTGAATTTTGTCTGAAAAATGATGCTAAATAATAAAACCGCCTGATACCATAAAAAGCTAGTTCAAGCGGTTAGTTGGTGGAGATAAGGGGACTTGAACCCCTGACCTCTTGACTGCCAGTCAAGCGCTCTAGCCAACTGAGCTATACCCCCATGAATGCTGTATTTCGTTTGATGCCACCTTAGAAGGAGCACCTGACTACTAGGACATTATAGCACAGGTTCAAAAAGCATTGCAACTTCTTTTTAAAATTCTTTGTTTCCAAATATTACATATTATAAGGCAAAGTCAGCATCATATCATCCTTGAACAAGGACTGGACAGACGGTCAGTATTTACGTTCGACCAATTCCTCAAGGAGCTCTTCGATCGCGCCCTTTGCAGGCATGTCGGGGAGTTGATCCAGGTATGACCGGCACCTGTCCAGATAGGTCATGGCGAGCTCCTTGGCGTACTTAAGCCCGCCGCTTTGCTCCACGAGCCGCCCTATGCCGGCAATATCTTCCTCCGTGAGGTCATCCTTCTGCATATAGGCATGCATTTCCCCGCTGTACCTTGGATCCATTGCGGTATAGATGACCGGCAGGGTATAGACGCCCTGCCTGAAATCGCTGCACAGCGGCTTGCCTACCACGGCCTGCTGGCCTGTAAAGTCCAGGATGTCGTCGGTGATCTGAAATGCCATGCCGAAATCGAAGCCAAGCTTTCTCAGCAGGCGGGAGGTCTGCTTGCTGCAGCCTGCCTCCACTGCGCCCACATAACTACTCAGCTCAAAGAGTACGGCTGTCTTCCTTGCTATCCGCTTTAGGTAATGCCTTACAGATACGCTAGGTTTGAATCTGGACTCATACTGCTCTATCTCGCCCTCGCATATGGCCTTGATCGCAACGGCCAAAAGGTGCATATTCTGGGGCGTGGTGCTTTGGGAGATCAGGGTGAAGGCTTTCGTAAATAAAAAATCACCCGTAAAGACCGCTACATCGTTGCCGAAACGGCTGCGGGTCGTAGGGCGTCCCCTTCTCAGCCTTGCATCGTCTATGACATCATCATGGACCAGGGTGGCCATATGCATGATCTCGATGGCCGAAGCCAGGGGCACGAGCTTGTCCCGGTCGTAATTACCGAACTGGGCCGATAGCAGGACCAACGCAGGTCTCAGCCTTTTGCCCCCGTTGGCCAGCAAATCGCTAAGGGTATCGTTCAAAATATGCAGGTTCGACTTCAGGTTTTTCCTGATGCATGAATCTACCAGAGCCAGCTCATCGTATATATCAACGTGCTTTTTCCATATCAGCATAAAAAAAGGTCACTCTCCCCGAACAGTTATCTGAATGCTTTGCTTTCTAAATATTTCAATATATACTTTGCAGCCAGCCCTGTAAAATTACCCGTCAGTACCGCAAAAAACTGCAAAATGGGCATGTAGGTGAATATGATCCCCACAGTCCCGTAAATGATCGACGCTGCAAGGAGCTGTCCGATATTGTGAAATACCGCGCCCGCTGTGCTTAGCCCTAACAGGCTGAAATGCCTGGCGGCATGATAGTGGATGGCCGACATTACAAGGCAGCTCAGCAGTCCGCCGGACATGCTGTAGATGACCGCAGTAGGGCTGCCGCCCAGGAGCGGGCCCAGGGTCGACCTGATGATAGTCACCGCTATCGCTTCTTTGAACCCGAAAATATTGAGGGTGATCAGGGTCATTATATTGGCAAGCCCCAGCCTTGCACCTGCAGGCAGCGGGGGCAGGAGGTTTTCAATATAGTGCAGTACCAGCGCCTGGGAAATGATCAGGGCCACGTATACCATTTTTCTCGTTTTACTCATGCCTTGCCCACCAGTCTTAAGACGAGATACCGTCCAAAGTATCGTCTTCCTCACCAGTTATGCTTACAACCACCCTGTGCGGCAGGCAAATAAGGGTCTGGCCCGGCCTTGCTATCCTTCCCCACTTGACACACAACTGATCGGGACAGTTTGCTTCCCGAATGTAAACTCCGGCCTGTGTGATCGTGACCAGGTTGTACCGCCCGGCCCCGGCGTCAACGTTTACCTCGATCGCCTCGTCATGATCCGGAAAATCATAGGTGCCGACAAGCTCCCCGTCCAGCTCTATCCTGACCTGGACCCGGTCAACCCCGGCGCCCATGCTCCAAAGGCCAAAAAAGCTGCCGCCTACCAGCAGGAAAACAAAACAATATACCAGCACATCACCTATTTTGATGTGGAATGACATTCCTCCGACAGCTCCTTTGAGCCCGAATTTCCTTAATAATATTATCATATCAGTCCAGCATTGTGAAGAACTTGTTAAAGAGTTAACCTGCTGAACTCCTGGATTTGCATTTTTTTAATAAGATTCGCCAAAAACCGCTATCGAAATAATGTGATAAATAGTGGTTAAAATATCACAAATACCATTGCAAAATATGCCCTGCACTGATAAAATATCAACGGACAGCTATACCGCTTAGTTATTGTATTATTTATATGTTTTTGTTAAATTTATAGCATTTATACAGCTATTAAAGGTGGCTGCCAAAAATCTAATTTTAACGGGAGGTTAAATATGAGTCGCATCATTATTCTAGGTGCCGGGTATGCAGGTCTGGAAGCCGCAAAGACCCTGCACAAGAAATTGAAGAAGCAAAATGATGTTGAAATCCTGCTCATCGACCAGAACAACTATCATACACTCCTGACCGAGCTTCATGAAGTAGCAGGCCACAGGGTAGGCCCCAGCGGCGTTCAGGTATCGATCGAGCACGTGCTCCAGTATACCAAGGTCAAATTCGTGCAGGACAAGATCATAAAGGCGGATCTGAAAGAGAAAAAGCTTTATTCCGATAATGCCGAATACGCCTTCGACTACCTTATCACCGGCGTGGGCAGCGAGCCCGCATACTTTGGTATACCCGGCATCCAGGAGAACGCATTGACCTTGTGGTCCCTGGAGGATGCCAAAAAGGTCCACGACCATGTGGAGAATATGTTCAAGCTTGCTTCCAAGGAAGAGGACGAGGCCAAGCGCAGGGAGCTCCTGACCTTTGCAGTCGGCGGCGGCGGCTTTACCGGCATCGAGACCATGGGCGAGCTCATGGAATGGACAAAGACCCTGTGCCATCAGTACAATGTTGACCGCAACGAGGTCAGGCTGATCGTAGTAGAGGCCCTGCCGACGATCCTGC